>JABGPX010000853.1 GCA_018644745.1 Spirochaetales bacterium | reverse complement strand
CTGCAGCCGGAGTATGAAAGGAATGTTCCTTTTTCGACAATGGTAATATCTAATTTCTCATCCAGACGCCTTAGCCTCGCGGCTGTTTTGGGTCCGGCTGTTACACCCCCGATTATTACCACTCTTCGCCTCGGTGTCATTTCGGCTTCGGTGAGTTTGGCAACACGAAGCAGATCCAGGGTGATGGTAAAAGTAGATCCTTTGCCAATCTGGGAGCCAACATGTATTTTGCCGTCGTGGCTTTCCACAATGCGTTTCACTATCGGAAGGCCCAGGCCGGTTCCTGATATGCCTGAACGATGAGTTACCGACCTGAAAAACGGCATGAATATATTCTCTATTTCATCTTCGGGTATTCCGGTTCCTGAATCTACGATGTCTATTCGGCAGGCGCCGGAATCCTCCTCTGCGGATAGCTGCAGAAGTACCAACCCATGCTCAGGAGTATACTTAAAGGCGTTTTCAATAAGGTTTTTCAGCGCCTGCTCGAGTGCTTTTTCATCACCATTTATAAAAACGCCTAGGTTGTCAGGAATATTCGTCCGGAAAGAGATATTGCTCTCAGATGCTGTGGTCATATATCGAGCGGTCATCCTCGAACAGAGCCGAGATAAGTCTATCTCTTCGCTGTTAATGGGACCAGCTTCAGAATAGAGTTCATAATCCAATAAATCGGAAATGATGTCCCGAGCTTCCGAAGATCGGAGTACCGCCTTCTGCAGGATATACGCTGTTTTCTCATCCATCTCGCCGGCGTAACCTTCCAATATGGTGTTGAGCAGTGTCTCTATAGCGTTGATTGGAGATTTGAGCTGATGAGAAAGGAGGCGAATATAATCTTGTACTGGATCTTTGTCCTCAGCCATATTTGACTCTCTTTGATTATCGCGCCGGTAGAATATACCTGGCCAGATTTCTCAAGGAATGAATTATTTCTGTTTCATTAAACCCCTCGAGATCGGCTTCGACTTTTTTACTAAAATCATCGGCCATTGTTACCAGATCCGGCGGTCCGGAAAATATACTATCACCATCCTTGTGATCGTCGGCTAATTGATATACGTATCCGAAATGCAATCCGAAGGAAGCCAGCGCTTCTTCAGATTTCTTGTCTGCGCCAGTGAGAATCGCGCCGCATCGGCAGGCAACTGACATAAGCAGTGCTGTCTTGAATTCGAGTATTCGAAGATAATCTACTTTGCTTATCTTGGAGGAGGCTTTTAGAATATCCTGTTCGAATATTTCACCATAGCACATTCGTTTGGTAAGATTTGTGAGAAGCATGTAAAGCTGGACTTTAGTTTCATCACTTACGCCCGGGAGGTCGGCCACAATGGAAAAAGCCTGGGTGTATAGGATGTCACCCACGAGGATGGCGATTTTGACTCCGTATTTTCGATGGACTGCTAGAAGAGAACGCCGTTTCTCCGCTTCGTCTATGATATCGTCATGCACCAAAGAAGCCGAGTGGATGAGCTCAAGCACAGCGGATATATGTATACAGGCTTCTTCGATATCTGTATTTAAAGCCCGGGCTGAAAACAATGACAAAGCGGGACGAAGTTTCTTGCCCGGCTTTGAGAGAAGATAACCTATGGCCTTTTTGGTGAATTTATCACTTGAAGCTCCACCGCCGTGTTCAACCGCCTGCTCCATTGAAGTCTGGAGAAAGCGCTGAACTCGATCGAGGTCAGGCGCTATTGGATGGTAAATTTCCTCCAGATTCATACCGTCAGGATACTTCCTCTATAGTGATCGTTTTTGTTGGGCACACATACGCGCAGGCACCGCAGCCGATACAGCTCTCCGCTGACTTACCGAAGGGAGGCTTGATGGTTCGGGATATCCCTCTTTCCGATATACTAAGAGCGAACCTTTGAGGAACCTCCTGACATGCGCGCACGCAAAGACCGCAGAGTACACAGTCTGTAACCACTCTTTTCGGTGCTCTATTCAGCAAATATTTGCCCACTACGTCCAGAGAATCTGGATTGTCATACTGTACGCCCAATTCTTTTGCCATCTTTTGGATCTGCTCTGAGTTTGGACACCGCGAGAGAAGCAGTTCGATGACAAACTTTCGCGAGTTGGAAATTCGATCTGACTCGGTGTTTATTTCCAGACCTTCACTTACCACGGTGGTGCAAGCAGGGGTTAGAGCCGGTCGGCCGACCTGCTCAACCAGACACAGCCGACAGCCTCCGTAGGGTTTAAGGAAATCATTATGGCAGAGGGTCGGGATTTTTATCCCGAGATCGCCGGCTGCCTCGAGAACCGTCGTTCCTGCCTCACAGTGATGTTCGGCTCCGTTTATCTTAATAGTGACCATACTATCGTACCTCGTTAATCAATAACACTGACATTATCCCACTCTAACCGCGCTAAATTTGCACACGGTGTTGCACATGCCGCATTTTACACAGGCATCTGCGTCTATTACATGAGTCTTCTTTCTTTCTCCGCTGATCGCGTCCACCGGGCAATTCCGCGCGCAAACCGTACAGCCGGTGCAAGCATCGGCGTCGATGCTGTAGGTGATAAGCTCTTTACACTCTCCAGCGGGGCAAACATGATCTTTGATATGAGCTTCGTACTCAGAGCGGAAGTGCTTTATTGTGGTGAGAACCGGGTTCGGAGCGGTCTGTCCTAATGCACAGAGAGACGCATCCTGAATACCTATCGCCATCTGCTCGAGCAGCTCTATATCGCCCTCTTGACCTCTTCCTTCCGTAATCTCGGTTAGGATGTTGAGCATGTGCAGGGTACCTTCTCGGCACGGCGGACATTTGCCGCAGGATTCCTGCTGAGTAAAAGCTAGAAAATATCGGGCTACCTCGACCATGCAGTTATCTTCGTCCATAACGATCATTCCGCCGGAGCCGACGATTGAACCCTCTCTCTTGAGCGATTCGTAATCTATAGAAAGATCGAGAAGTGTATCAGGTATACATCCGCCGGACGGTCCGCCGGTTTGAACCGCCTTGAATTTTTTACCGTTTGGAATTCCGCCGCCGATATCAAACACCATTTCCTTGAGAGTGATACCCATCGGTACCTCAACCAGACCGGTGTTATTGACCTTGCCGACAAGAGAAAACACTTTCGTTCCCTTGCTGGTTTCTGTACCAATCGAGGAAAACCATTCAGCACCCCTATTAATAATATGTCGAACATTTGCCCAGGTCTCTACGTTATTGATGTTTGTCGGCTTACCCATGTAACCGGAATTCGCAGGGTAGGGGGGCCTTACCCGGGGTTCGGGGAGGCGGCCTTCGAGTGAGTTTATAAGGGAGGTTTCTTCACCGCACACAAAAGCGCCGGCTCCGCGGTTTACCGTTACATCGAAGGAGAAATCCGTGTCTAAGATATTATCTCCAAGTAAACCATACTCTCTGGCCGCTTCGATGGCCATATTT
>JABGPX010000988.1 GCA_018644745.1 Spirochaetales bacterium | reverse complement strand
ATCCGGGTCTGTTCCGCGATTTTACCCTCAAGATCGTTCATCTTCCACTCGCGTATCCGCAAGTGGTACTGCATATCATCGTTGGGCATGTTTGTGCTTATTCGCTGCATTTATTTATACCCCCATCCTGTTAATTATCGTATCGAGCATCTTATCTACCTCTGTAATGAACCTTGACGCCGCAGAATACCCGTGTTGAAACTTGATCATCATTGAAAGCTCTTCATCAATATTTACGCCGGATATTGCGGATCGCATATCTTCAAGTTCTTTCATGATAAGATTCTCCGTCTCGAGGCTCCTCTCGGCGACTTCGCCCCTCAGCCCGATATCGGCGACCACATCAGCAAAGTATTCGTCAAAACTTGAAAGAGCTCCGATCATGACCGGAGCATTTCGCAGTTCGGCAATCGCCAGAGCCGCTCGTCCGTCCCCTGCTTCGGCGGTCCGTCCATTTTCGCCGAATCCTGCGGCTATCGCGCCCGGGTCAGCCATGAGTGAGGGATTTACCTCAATCCATCCAGCAGGATGAGCAAGCGGGGCAACCGCGAATTCCACTCCGCCGCCCTGCAGCCCCAGAACCGCATCGGCCCGTGACCACTCAAACGCCCCTTCCGGTCCCTGATCCAGCAGCAATCCGGCGTAGCCGGTAAGGAACTGGCCGGAATCCTCGATGTGACGTATAACAAAATCCGGGTTTTCCGAATTTGCTGAAGGTGTTCCTTTTAGAGAGAGCATTCCCTCTCGATTCAACCTGGCCACCACCTCGGCGCCTGAGTTGTTTATTCGTTTTACCAGGTCGCCGACGGTGTCAGTGGGAAAATAACTCACATTGATATCAGCTTCAGGTCCTGAAAATACCATCGTGCCGTTGAGCCCCAGCTGCTCTTCAGCATCGAGGCTGTTTTTACCGGTAATACGAAAAATATATGAGGAGTCATATACGCCGTCGCCGGATCTGTCGTAGTTACCCGCCAGATTGTTGATAAACGGTCGCTCCACAAAAAAATCAGTATTGGTCGCGCCGTTCATGCTATATGCGGAACGATGTATTTCATTCACCATATCGATGAAATTGACAGTCATCATGTCGAGCTTCTGCACCTCGCCCCTGACATCGCCGTCGCGCATCTCCACAAGGGCGGTAAGTCTTCCGCCGCGAAGCTCCATAGGTTCCCCGGATTTAGCCCAGGTGATTGTCGAAAAACTCTCATTAAGCGGGTCGGATTCCAATCCCAACGGATGGACCTCGCGGCCTTGCAGCAGATGAAGACCACCGGTATGAATGAGAAACTCATCGGCATCTCGATTATCAACGGTAATATCCAAAAGACCGGAGAGCTCCTTTACGAGAAGGTCCCTGCGGTCGAGTAAATCATTCGGATTGTCTCCGGCGGCTTTTATTCTCACTATCTGATCGTTGAGCTCCGCGATATCATTAAGTATGTTATTCGCCCGGCCGACGCTTACCTGGATGTCAGTCTCAAGCATGTTTCTTATTTCGCTCAGAGCGTCGAATCGCGTATGGATGCCGTCAAGCAGCGCCTGACCTCGTTCCAGGGCGGATCTACGGGCTGAAAACTGCGAAGGAAACATTGATACTTCCTGCCAGGATTCCCAGAAATGGTCCATCAGAGTGCGCACCGAATTTTCCGTCGGTTCGTTATACACCTGCTCAACCATGAGCAGGTATTTATCTCTCGAGTCCCAATACCCCTGACCGTTTGCCTGACCGACAATTCTCTCTTCAAGAATCATATCGCGAATGCGTTCGACTCGCTCCGCCGTAACACCTTGTCCTAGCTGTCCCGCGGTTTCCTCTCTGTTCAAGCCGGGCATATATATCGGATCAAATGGTTTGAGTTCGACTCTCTGCCTGGAATACCCTTCAGTCGAGGCGTTACTCAAGTTGTGGCCGACTGTCTGCATTCCCTGACTGTGGGCCATCAGGCTCTTTTTACCGAGTTCAATCCCGGAAAACGTAGACTGCATTGGTCTCTCCTCTATCTACAGATGATGGTTTACCACCATCGGGTTCTGTTCGATCTCTCTCCGCTTCCCTTCCTTGGAGTACATATTTCCTTTTCTGTAGGGAAAGAGCTCATTGAGTATTTGATGCATTGTTCCATTGATTGTCTGCACATGCTCATCGATGCAGTAAGTGACCGCTTGAATTCCGACAGCCGTGAATTTCATAGCACGGTACAATTCCGCGAGCAATTCACGCTCCTCGGGGGGAAGATGGACTATTACCTGATAGAAGCCGGCGTCTTTATTCTCTCCGATGAGTTCCCGCAATTCATGAAAGGCCGTGTTTCTGGACTCTTCGATATCTACCAGTTCGATGGATAGTAGGTTCATCTTATTTACACTGGTATCGAGACTATCCCAGTCTTTTTCATTTATGCTGTTTTTGAGTTCGAGTTCCGCGCCTCGAAAGGTTTCGAGCAGCTCCAGCTCTCTTTTCATGAGACCGAGAAGACGCAGGTTGGGTGTTTTTTCCGCCATTGATAAAACTCCTTACTTCTATCATCGGCGGATAAAAATGAAGGTTAAGCCCTATGATGAACTAATCGTTTGAAGCAAGAGCTCTTCTCACAACCGAAAGATCGTCTTTCAAAATGGAGCTTTCGGGAGCTATCTCAAGAGACTGCAGGAGATGAGCCAGCGCTATTTCATATTTCTTGTCATTGTACAGTGCGGCAAAAGCATTATGAGCCTCTACAGCGAAATTATACCGATAGGCACTGCCGGCTCTGAGCAGGCGGCTGTCTGCTCCGATCTTGGCTATCGCTCCGTCGATCACCCGGGCAGCGGCGAGATAATCTCCCGCTTGCGCCTCCGCATCGGCGGTTCGGGAATAAAGCATCACTGCAAAATCCATATATCTGTTTCGGGTCATCAAACCGTCGGCAAGCAGATTATCAACGAGCTCAATGCCTTGCGAAGGAGAAAGAGCAGAAAGTTCAGAAGCGAGGATTCGCTCTGAGGTTTGATTTCGAAGATCCGCTGCGGCTGGGTCATTCATCCATCCCGAAAGGAGCGCGGCGTCGATCTGTGCCAGAGCATCACGAGGCTGATTGCTCTGGATGAGGGCTACCACAGTGTTATAGTAAAGAATACCGAGTATCTTTGAGTATCCTTCAGCCCAGCCGTGTCGTTCAATCGCCGCCAGAAGAAAATTGATAGCCGGCTCATATTCCCGCTTCTCGTTTAATAGAGCTGCATAATTGATACTCTCGAGTGCCAGAAACCCGCGAGTCTGCTCATCAGGTGCAAGCGCATAGCGATCCACAGCAAGACCAACGGCTTCGGCGTAACGTTTGACCCGCTCGAGCGAGGAGATTCTGTTCTGAAGAATGAGAGCCAGCAGCTCTCTTTCGCCAAGTTCCGAACGGCCGCGGTAATTTGAAGGAGG
>JABGPX010000910.1 GCA_018644745.1 Spirochaetales bacterium | reverse complement strand
AATGGCGCATAAGTCAGCCCTTAGAGACGGAGAGCTGCTCGATGTACCTGACTTCGGCGACGCGCCGGGTTAATTACGGGCAGCGGGCGAAACGCCGTCCAGAGCTAAGTCTATAGCCTTTCGATGAGCCGTTGATGCCGCGGCAAGAAGTCCCACATCACCTCCCACGCCGAGAAGAGTATATCCGAGAGAAACCGCAGAAGAAGCGGTTTCTGGCGATGGAAACGCGCCGCCTCCCGCGACACCGTATTTTCTTGCGATATTGATTAAATGTTCTAGAATATCGTTAAATATTGCGGGATCTCTCGGCTGATCCATCGGCAGCCCGTCGATCAACGCGACATCATCGGGGCCGAAAAAGAAAGCATCTATTCCCGGCACGGACAAAATGTCCTCTGCGTTATCAATCGCGACTCGGGATTCTATCTGAACCGCAAGCAGGATATCATCGTTGGCGCTGCGCGCGTATGATCGGCCGTAGAGATCACCGACGCGGCGGCCGCCGAAAGACCTGGCGCCGAGGGGAGCGTATTTCGCCGCTTTTACGATCGCCCTGGCCTGCGCGGCGTCGTCGACCTGGGGAACAATGATCCCTGATGCCCCGGTATCAAGAGCCCGGCCGATCCAACCCGGATCGTGCCCGGGCACCCTTACGAGAGAATCAACCTGCGAGAAATCCGCGGCACGGACCGCCGCAAGAATGGATTTATAGTCATGCTGACCATGCTGGCCGTCTATCCAGATCCAATCCCAATCGGGTCCCACCCGCTCGATAATGCCCTCGGCGGGATACATCAGGTTGAATCCAAGAGCGACTTCGCCATTTTTTATTTTGCCTGCGATGTTACGCATATGCCCTTCTCCTTTCGCACGATTTTCTTCGTTGCGGATCATCTATTCTATTAGTCGATCAGTCCCACTGCAACTAGAGAGAATCGACAGAGCGGGAACCCAACAATAAATATTCTTCTATGAGTTCTATATCTATCTCATTGCCTGAACGCAGTTGGCACGATAGTATACGCCATGAGGTTGAACCCAAAAGATCGGATTGCAGCTGCTGCTGTGTGCAGGAAAACGGACATCCTGCCGGTAGGATTCAAGGCGACCGATGATGTGCTGGACAGGCTAAAATCCTTATACGCGGCAACAGATATCAAGAATCTGATCGAGCTGCTGCCCGTGGATACCTACGGCAACTTCAACAACGCTTTCTATGGAGTATATCCGGAGTATAAATACGGTCCAGCTAAGACTCTTTATCCTGAAGCGTATCAAGATGGAAGTTGGGATACCATATACGGCTTCAAACGTCATTGGGCGAAAGTGAACGGGGGTAAAACCGACGAATTGGTGCGCCCTCTTCCCCTTGAACGAAACTACACGATAGAAGAGATTGCATCCCATACATGGCCCGAAGCTGATTGGTTCGACTACGGGACGATAAAAGAACAATGTGAGCATGTGCGCGATTATTCAGTAATCTTCAATATCGGCGGGCTGGGAACGATCGCAAACCTTATTGGATTTGAACGAATGTATACCGACATGTATCTCAACGCCGATACATTGAAATATACACTTTGCCGCATTTCGGACTTTTTTTACGAGTTCGCTGACAGGATTTTTAACGCTGCTGAAGGCGGAATCGATATCACGGTTATTCATGATGATTTCGGTATGCAGAACGGCCCGATAATGAGCATGGAGCACTTCAGAGAATTCTGGAAACCGTATCTCAAACGACACTTTGATTTGGCCCACAGCCATGGTATCAAGACAATGATGCATTCTTGCGGCGCCGTATTCAATTTTATTCCGGAATTCATAGAGATAGGCGCAGACATTCTTGATCCGGTTCAAGTTAGCGCACACGGGATGGACCCGGCCGTCCTGGCCAGGGAGTTCGGCGGCGATATCTGCTTCCATGGGGGGATAGATACACAAAGCATCCTGGTTTCCGGTTCCCCTGATGAGATACGTCGGCATATCGACTGCCTTGTTGATAATTTCTCCGACTCCGGAGGATTCATCCTTGCTCCAAGCCACTATATTCAGGGAGACGTGCCGACAGAAAACCTTATTGCGATGTTCGATCATATTGAGAAAATCAGAAACACATAAAAAGGAAGGATCATGCAAGGTAATCAGATAAGAGCAAAATTGAGAAGCGGTGAACGGGTATACGGTACCCACATGGTTGAGGCGGGAAACCCAAATTATCTGCTCTGGATGGCAGAAACGGCAATGGACTTTGCCTTCATTTGCACCGAACACATCCCCATAGACCGTAAGGAAGTGAGCTGGATGTGCCAGCTATTGGTTCAGAAGGGTATTTCACCGATAGTGCGTATCCCGTATCCGGATGCATATCTCACGTCGATGGTTCTTGACGGCGGCGCCGAGGGTATTGTTGCTCCATACGTAGAAACCACCCAAGAGGTCGAGGATCTGATCGGAGCTGTCCGATACCGCCCGATCAAAGGCGAAAAGCTTTCCGATATGATGAGCGGAAGAAAACCCGCGGGAGAAAAACTCAAGTCCTACCTGGAAGGATGGAATCGAAACAACTATCTCATCATCGGTATTGAAAGTGTGACGGCGATGAATCGCCTGGAAGAGCTCCTTAACTATGATGAGGTCGACGGGGTTTTTCTGGGGCCCCACGACATCACCTGTTCGATGGAAATTCCGGAGGAGTATGATAATCCGCTTTTTATCGCTGAAATGAAGAAGGTAATAGATATCTGCAAGAGCAGAGGAAAAGGAGTTGGGCTCCATCAGGATCATCGTATACCCGCTGTAAGCGGCCTGGTCGATTATGGACTCAATTGGATACTAAATGCGTCGGATATTGTAAAAGCCAAGAATTCCCTCACCGAGGATTATGCTGAGATTCGGAGTCGATTTGGCGACACCTACGAAGATCCGCTCAGCAACGGCGAGAGTGCGGGCAGTGCTGCCGCTACGCACGTCGCTGCGCGCGCTACCAACACCGGGGAGATTACCTGATTTGGAGGCGGCTTCTTATAAACTGTAAATCCCGCCGAAGTGCTTCAACATCGCTCAGCCCGTGAGTATCATCGGGGAGAAATTCCACCATAAAAGCTCCGGCATACCCGGCTGACCTCGCGGCCTCGCCCAACGCGGAATAGTCCACGATGCCTTCGTCGAGAAAGCATCGCTTTAGTTCGCCGTTCGGCAATTCCTGATAGTTCTGCATGTGAGCGTGGGCAGCCCTGCCCAGCAACTCCCGATAATCAGCAGCGCTATTCTCACGCAGCTCGGTTACAGGAGCCGGATATACGACCTGATAGTTAAGTGACATGTTCGGCCTGTCGATCAGATCAAGTACCCGCCGCGGGGATTCCCATGTATTCGTCAAAGTTTCATTATGCCGTTCCAGTACAACTTCCATA
>JABGPX010000849.1 GCA_018644745.1 Spirochaetales bacterium | reverse complement strand
ATATGATGATTCGTGTACATCCGCCTGATGTGTGCGGCGACTTAGAGCCCGGGATTATTCAGGCCGTAAAAACCTGTGCAGATGCTTTGCGTAACCCGCCAATCGGCAATTTCGGTTTGAAAGGGATAGAGAAATGGGCAAAACAGGTCTTAAAATGGCCGACACAATTTCCCGGACGGGGGACGGTGGATTGTCTTACATCGCTCTATACCTATATTGAAATTGGCGGGACCGGCGGCAGTGCTTTTCGCAAAATGTACGCTAGATTCCTGAGAGAGGCGGCTGCTATTACCGGGCGGTCCGGTTTTGGCGAAGCCGCAGCCGCGTATGATGTCTGCGCCGCCGGCTGGCGGGATATAGCTTTTTCGGCGCTGCCGGAAAATGTACCTGCACTACGCAGGTGCCGGGAGCTGCTCGACGCGGGGAAGAACGCAGGAAGTGCGGCCGCAGAAGCCACCGCGGTTCTTGATGAAATCGATACTTCCGGGCTCATGGGCAATCTTAACGTAAAGATCAGGGATCTCCATAAAAACGAGAGTAAGGCCTTGGATTTGCTAGAAGCGGCGGTGTCCTGATGCTCGGTGCAAAAGAATGTGCTATCCTCGGCGCGATTTCTGAGAGGCCGATTCACGGGTATGATCTGATTCGGAATCTTATCGACCGGGGTTACGAGGAGTGGACCGAAATCAGCATGCCTTCGGTATACCGGCTCATCGGTGCCCTTGAGCGCGGAGGTCTGGTCAAAGGTGAGTTGGACGGCGATACCAGGGGTGCCCCGAAGAAAGTGTATACCCTCACCGATGATGGCAGGTCGGCGCTCGGCGAGTCCCTATTAGGTCATCTGGAAAATCCCGTAGGAGCGCGTTGTTCCTTTGACCTTGGGGTGGCTCACATCGAAGATCTGGATAGACTGCTTGCTAACGCGGCGATAGCACGTAGGCTCGAAGACCTGGATTCGCGATATAAAGTGATGACCCGGCGCAGGAAACTTCAGCGCCCCATCCCCTGGAATGTTGAGGCTTTGTTCTATCACGGTGAGCTCAAATACAAAGCGGAGAAAAAATATCTCGAATACCTTCTGGAAAAGTTAAAAGACTAATTACCAGACAATGATGGATGGTATATAGAGCACATCGAAAAACCCATAATTTGTTCTCCGACAGTATATTTACCCGAATAAAATCGGAGTTTTTCGTATGTGCCGCAGGTTACAGTGGCGGTAAATAGGTTATAGTAACTGAAACTTCGCTCATCCAGGATCTTCTATGAAAATCGGTTTTGATAATGAGAAATATCTTGCAGAACAGCAGGCGGCTATCGCAGAACGTCTGGAGCGGTTCAGCAACAAACTCTATCTCGAGTTTGGCGGCAAGCTGCTCTTTGACTATCACGCGTCGCGGGTTCTGCCGGGCTTTGATCCGAATGTGAAAATCCGGCTTATAGAGAAGTTCAGAGAACAAGCCGATGTAATTCTCTGTATCTACGCCGGTGATATTGAGAGAAGAAAAATACGAGCGGATTTCGGAATTACTTATGATCAGAATGCTCTTAAGATAATAGATGAACTTGCAGAACATGGAATAAATTTGGCCGGTGTCGTGATTACACGATTTAATGGTCAACCTGCTGCCGAGCAATTCAAGAGACTTCTCAAAAGGCGTGATATCAGGGTATATACCCATGGTTCTACCCGCGGATACCCTACGGATGTCGATACGATTGTGAGCGATGAGGGTTACGGCGCGAACGAATATATAGAAACCGAGCGGCCGGTTGTTATAGTGACCGCACCGGGACCGAACAGCGGTAAACTGGCAACATGCCTATCCCAGCTCTATCACGACCACAAGAGAGGGTTTGATTCGGGATACGCAAAGTTCGAGACCTTTCCAATCTGGAATCTGCCTCTGAATCACCCGGTGAATGTTGCATATGAGGCCGCGACCGCCGATATCGGCGACTACAACTTGCTGGACCATTTTCATCTCGATTCTTATAACCAGCGTGCGGTGAACTACAATCGGGATGTCGATGCCTTCCCCGTACTCAGGCGAATAATTGAACGCATTACCGGGAATGAATCATTCTACAAATCCCCAACCGATATGGGGGTGAACCGGGCGGGTTTTGGAATTACAGACGATGACGCCATTCGGTATGCCGCGGGCCAGGAGATAATCAGAAGATATTTCCGTTATTCCTGTGAATATATAATGGGGATGACAGAGAACCAGACCGTTGAGCGGGTCAGGCTGCTCATGGAAGATCTCAAGCTGACCGATAGCGATAGGCGGGTAGTTGCTCCGGCCCGGCAAGCCGCGCATGACTCGGAAAGCGATGAAGGCGGGCATAACGGAGTTTTCTGCGGTGCCGCTCTGGAGCTACCGAACGGCAGTATCGTTACCGGGAAAAATTCGGCTCTTTTTCACGCCGCGTCATCTCTTGTTCTAAATTCGGTAAAACAGCTTGCTGGAATTCCCGACTCGATTCACCTGCTGCCGGAAACAATTGTCGATTCTGTCGGTGCTTTCAAAAAAGATGTGCTCGGCGGTAAAGAGGTAAGCCTGGATCTGGAGGAAACCCTGGTGGCTCTTGCCATCAGCGGCGCTTCTAATCCCGCGGCTCAGGCGGTTCTCGGGAAGCTGAAAAATTTGTCCGGCTGTGACGCTCATCTCAGTCACATCCCGTCTCCCGGAGATGAGGCAGGGCTTAGAAAACTCGGTATCCGAGTAACCGCCGACTCGCGGTTTGCCGGGAAGGAATTGTTTGGTGATTAGAAAATGGTCCGAATAAGCTGCGGTAAATAAAAGGCGCTCTATATGAACTGGGCAGCGTGGAGTTCCGCATAGCGGCCGTTTAGAGCCAGGAGCTCTTCGTGACTTCCGATCTCATGGATTCGGCCTTTCTCGATAACCACGATACGATCAGCCTGCTGAATTGTTGATAACCTGTGGGCGATCACGATCGAGGTGCGATTATCCATCAATTCCTCGAGAGCCGCCTGTACCTCGTTCTCGGATTCGGAGTCCAAACTGGCGGTCGCCTCATCCAAGACCAATAGGGGAGCGTCTTTTAGGAGTGCTCGGGCGATTGCTACCCGCTGGCGCTGCCCTACCGAAAGATGGATGCCTCGTTCGCCCACCAGGGTATCGTAGCCTTCGGGCAGTTCCGAGATGAAAGCGTGCGCGTGGGCGGCTTTGCTGCATCCTACGATCTCGTCTTCATCGGAACCAAGCCTGCCAAGGCCGATGTTGTCCCGAATAGACGTGTCGAAAAGATAAGTATCTTGGGGCACATAAGCGATAAGGTCGCGGTAGGCTTCGAGATCATAGCTGCCTATCGGCTTACCATAGACCAGGATCTTTCCTTGCTCAAACTCATGCAGCCTGAGCAGGAGCTTCATAAGGGTCGATTTTCCTC
>JABGPX010000184.1 GCA_018644745.1 Spirochaetales bacterium | reverse complement strand
TGAGCTCAACAGGCCCACTATTTTCTTTCGTTCCGACAACGTCGGATTATGCCGCCGGTGCGGCTGATTTCATTTCTCTCGCAATCCTCTGAATCTCCTTTGTCATCCGCGGGCTATTTGGGTCCCGCGGACTGCCAGTCCACCATCGCAAAAGGTTCGAGTTCCCGACCCAAATCACTGGCGAACAGATACTTTATATATTGGATATCGTACATCAGGTTGGGTATAACATCGTTGCCCATAAGCTGACCGCCGCCTTCTGGTTTTGAGTATTCCGCGGGAAGACAGATATCTCCCGAATACCCTTTTTTCTTCAGCAGGGATACCATCTTCCGCCAGGAGTACCCCGAATGTTGCGATGTGGTCCAGAGGATTTCCCACTCGGCCTCAGGCGCTGTAATCCGGTTTGCCCTCCGGTGAGAAGCACTTTTAAAATTTATCAGGCTCAAGTGAGACCAGACGATATCGAGAGCCATTTCCTCGGTCTCGCCATCCACCGCACAATGGGCGGGGTCGAGCACCGCGCTGATGTTTCTCGGATCGTATTTTTCTATTAGATGCATGAGTCCGATAGCGCTAGCAATCATATTGCCGCAGTGGTTTTGCACGCCGAGAGAAACTCCGGCAGCTTCGAGGGCAGGAACGACGGCATCGTAATCGGCCCTTATCCGCTCTACGGACTTGAGGTAACCGATCTCCAGATCAACGCCCTGACATATGCGAATTATCGGTATTCCGTTTTCCCCGCAGGCGGCTATGGTCGGCTCGTCGGTCGGCCCCGCGACGCTGCCAATGGCAATTCCTTCATTCCCAAGTATTTTCACCGCCTCCTTGAGGCCGGCGGACACGTTATCCGGCTCTACTTGATAGCCGGGACGTACCGCCAATTCGACACCGTCAAAACCCAGCCCTTTAACGCGCTTACCAAGAGCCTCGAGAGACAAGTCCTGCCACGGTTTGGTGAAAACCGTAAAGCGATTGTTACCGTCCATGTTAGCCACCCTCCTGTGATGAGTTAGAGCTGTATGTTATCTCGCAACTTGTTATCCTGACAAGCGTTGGAATCCGCCGTGCTATTCGCGGCTTCCAGTTCATCCCGTTTGCTCGATTCGAAGTAACGCGGTATCGCCTTTCATCATCGACAGCGATGTGCGCTCCGCTCCAGATGCGATGAGTCCTCCGGTGATAGCGTCGGAAACGGTACAGATGTATGGAAACCTCACCTCCCGCATCCCGTCGCCGGAGGCATGAACGGCTAAGACTCCGGCCCCGGAAAGCACCTGGTCCCCAGCCTCGGTAAAGACGTGCACACCGGCCCTCCGCGCAAAAACACGTATCAACGACGATGGGAGATTCGGCGCGGCACTCCACACCGAAGTCCAGGAATCGAAGTCCCTGAGCAGGAGTCCTGGCAGATTGGGATGCAAAAGCCACCCAAGAACTTCTGCTTCACCGTCGGCGCCATAGAGAATGGGACCGATCCTGCCGCCGGCCCCATACGCAATTCGTGTTCCGGTCAACGAAGTTTCGACGGTTAGCGGGTAGGCGGTCTCGCCAAAAAGCGGATCTCCCATCGCGACGGTAAATCCGGTCAACGTCGACATACCCGCGGGATCGAGCTCCGCCTCCCCCGCCAATCCGCACGCATAGAGCCACAGGAGCGTACGCCCTTCCCGCTTCGCCGCCACTTCAATGGCTTTTCGCTCCGCTTTGCCCAGGGAAACGGTGTTGAGAAACACCATCATCCGGTAGGCCTTACTCCAGGATTCCGACAACAAGAGGGGAAGATCCTCAGCAAGATATGTGTCAAACGGAATCCCGGAATGCGCGAGTTCGGACATCTGCCGGCCTATCACGGAGTCGGTGAGCGATTCATCCTGCCTTACATAGCTGAAGCTCTTCTTACTGACAATTACCGCAACCTGGGCACAGGGGGTTCTGTCAGCTTCAAGCAGCGAATCGCTCAAGAGCTTGAGAGATGCGACGGTCTCCATCAGCTCGTTGTCTAGATACCAGCCGCCGCCGTAGAGATCCATCCACCAATGCGTGCCGCCGGCTCCGACACTCCCAAGGAGATTTCTCCTCAGTACCCCGACGGTTGTGCGTCTATCGGCGCACCTTCCGTAGGCGGCTTCCACAACCGACAGGAAAGTTCTGGTGTCGTCCTCGGTGTAAAAGAGTTTCCCGTGGAGCCTGACGCTCCCGGTAACCATCTGAGATACGTGGATTCCTCCCGGATGCCGTTCGAGGTACGAGTACGGAGCACAGAGAAAATCGATATCCGCCGAATCGAGAATTCGGGTGATGGAATGGTGCCCGCTGTTATGCATATTTGCGGGAATCCCGACATCCCAGAAGTGATATCCGTAAAAAATCCCAATGATTTTTTGGCGGTTAATCGACCGAAGGGCGTCCTTCGCCGCGGCACAGAATTGGAGAATACAGTCCTCTACAATCCACGAATGGAACTCCAGATAATCGATGAGCCTTCTCTCGGTTCCAGGATCGAGTATGGAAGGTTGATATAAGGATCGAGTCCGGTCGGCCGGCACTTCGATAGTGTCGAAATCGACCTCATAGTTCCTCCAGGCTGTACGAAGAAGTGAAATGTCGTTGCTATACCGTCCTTGGAGCCACCTGCGATATCGAACCGTCTGCCGTTCACTAAAATCGCTCAGCGCTCCCTCCCAGCTATAGCTCCATTCACCGTATTGCCCGGCAGCAATCTGGTAACCGAAGAAGTGCTGTCCCCACCTCTCCTCGCAATAGCGGATGCACGTGGTCGCCGCCTCGGAGAACTCGGATCGCCAGATTTTCGAGGCAAATGATACCGATGCACCGCCATCGGGCATGCTCCCTCCGGTCTGGGGATCGATATGCACCATCCGTTCAGCAGGATGAGATTGTAGCCACCACGCGGGTGGATTAAGGGAGAGCCTCGAGAGAATGAGAGCACGGGGATTGGCATGGAGAATCCTTTCGACCGCTTCATCGGTACGGCGGTGATCGAAGGTGCCGTCGGGCTGCAGCCCGGTATCCATTCCGATGGAGTAGAGATCTACTCCGGCGGCGGCAAATCTTTTGAGATCATCTTGGGCCTTCTCAAGCCGGGAGTGCCAGAACATCAATCCCGCGTGAGGTTTTCCGTTTATAAACAACGCGGGTGCGCCGTTATATTCAGCTACCTTTGCGGTTGGTGCAGCGCCGTGTCCCTTCACGTCATCCCTCTTTTGCCGGAACCTAATAGCGGTCGAACTTGTGCGAGTACGGCATCGCCAGACATGGGGTGCCGCCGCCGGGAAAGAAAGCCCTCAATATCGGGAGATCCGCCGTGGGTATTCGAAGTTCTTCCCCTTCCGCATCGTCCCACCTCCAGTATCCGAGGAGCAGGCGTATGAGGTCGGAGTCGCGCGGTATTAAT
>JABGPX010000847.1 GCA_018644745.1 Spirochaetales bacterium | reverse complement strand
CAAGCTTCTTCTCCCAATAGATGCAAAAAAACCGCTTGGTAAATCTCCGGTCTCTCTTCAAGCAGGCACATCAGAAAAGATTCTAGATGATGATCGAAAGGACTCAAGATGACGGTTCGATACCTGGAAACCTCGGCTCTGCTCACCTGGTTATTCAATGAAGCCGCTGCGCAGGAAGTTGTCGACGCTATAAACGAAGCCGATCTCATCTGCACATCGGAACTCATCAGAATAGAAACGCATCGTGCCATACGAAGGGCTTTTCGTGAGGAGATGATTACCGCAGATCAGTACAAGGATTTGAAACGATTGTTTGAGGAGAAGCTCAGAGGATGGTTTAGAATGAGCATAGATGAGTCGGTCGTATACGGATCGTCAGTCGACTTCCCCCTCGAGCCGGTGCGAACTCTTGACGCGATACACCTGGCAACCGCTTTAGAGTATAAAAAACTGTATCCGGAAATAGAAATGATTACACGAGATGATAGAATCTTGCGGAACCGGAGAGCATTGGCGCTTTAAAAAGGCGGCGACAAAAGAGTGAGTTTAGCTGCTCATTGCGATAAGCGGCGGCAGCACTATCTCGGTTGCCCGCTTACCTATCAACTCGTAACCTTCTCCGCTGGGATGAACTCCATCTTCCTTTAACGCTTCTGCTTCGTCGGGCTTCAAGAGGTCCGAACCCTCAAAGAGAAGCAAGCGGGAATCGCCAGATTGGACAAGTCTGTTAAAGGCGTCCCGGGTCATTTCCCGATAATTCTCCAGCGAAAGGCCTGCTGAATTGACGGTCGGTTCCGATGTGTCGTGCAACGAGCTGTAGATCGCCGTAATAATGCCGATCGGCGTTCGCGGATGACCATCGCGAATGCTCTGTATCAGTCCGATAAGCGCTGCCTGGTAGCTCCTCGCGGTCAGAGAGGCCGCGCCGAAAATGTTGATTCCCGTCTTAACGGTGATTACATCCGCGGGAAGGTCTCGGATTATCCTGGCGACCATCGGATCGAGATGACATTGGCCGCCGTACCCGAGGCTAGTAAGATTTAATTTCAGGCCGCGGCTAACCACCGCCGGCCATGTCCGGGCCGGAGAATGGGCACCCCTGCACATGGTTATCGAACTGCCGTAAGTTGTCCATCGAAGCCGGCTATCCGGGAGTGCGCCGATACTGCATCCGTCCTCGAGCACCAGATACTTAGGTCGTACCGGGTGGAATGGGGGCATCCATATTTCCCAGATGCGTTCCGGGTCGCCAGATGGATTATCAAGTGCAAAGGGCACCTCCTGTTCCTCAGAGGCTTGCTCGTAGGTGCTGATTATCTCTCCGTCGCTGACAAGATCGAAAATCCTCGGCTCATCCGGCTCTGTTTGGAGCGGCTCCAGCACGAGTTTTACACGCGGCGAAGAGGAAAAAAAGCGAAGTCTTACTCCCGACGGTGAGGAAGCTCTGGAGAGCAGGTTTCCTTCCGGGGAGGGAAATAGCATTTTCCGCTCTATCTGTATGCGCCATGGCTGGACCCAGCCGGTTCCATGCTCAATACTAACCGCGCCTTGGAAGTAGTCTGGAGAAAGGTATACATGCGTCATTCATTCAGCTCCTTATATTTGGTCGGAGGCATTCCGGTAGTCTTTCTAAATACCCGTGAAAAATAATGCTGATCGGGAAAACCGCACAGTTCGCCGATATTTTTTATGTCCAGATCCGGATTCAGTTTCATGAGTTCGATTGATTTCTTTATTCTCCAGGAATTCAGGTATTGTATCGGTGGTGTCCCGTAGCAAGCTTTGAAGATTCGCGAGAGGTAGGCGCTGCTGAATCCCATCCTGTCGCTCACATCCGACAGCAGTATCTGTCCACGATAATTGTCGCGTATAAACTGCTCGGTGATAGCTGCGATTCGTTCCGGGGTAAGCTCGCCGAAACCGGCGGGATCATAGAGGCATACCGCCTCGGCCAGTTCCCTGGCGATTTCTGCATTGGCGATGTTGCGGGCGAGGGCGCCGACAGTAATCGATTGTACGTGGTTCAAGACAGCATCACGAAGTTCGCCTGCACCCGTGTAGAGCAGAGAAACAATTCTTAGCACGGTCGCCTCAAAAGCAGCCTGTTCAGGGCGGGACTTCAGAGATTCTTCGAGCACCTGATGAACCTTATCGACTAAAACAGTCTTTTCACCGGATTTCAGATATATCGCAATCTCTATGCCTTTGTCCGGTTCAGACCCGGCGTGATAATCAGGTTTTGGCCCTTGGACGTTTATGTCGATGATTTGTTCTTTTCCAATCTGTGCGTATTCGAAGAGCGTCTTTCGACATTTGGCCGCAATAGCAGGGATCTTAGGCACGGATACCGGCTGGGTCGAGTAGAATATTTTTACAGGCGAACCGGCAAATGATTTTGTAAAAACCATCTTCCATTGCTTTATACTTTCAAGGAAAACCAGTTCCGGTTCATTAGTATTTGCTGCTACAAGGAATTTTTGGTTGGGCGCATCGTCATCTATAAGCCACCACTTATCAATTCCTTCGATATGCGGGGTATCCGCTGAAGCGAGGTGCCATCCTTTCCTGAGGCTCTCTGATATTTCGGGATCAAGTGCGGAGTCTGCTTGCCGAACAGCATTCCCGATGCAGATAAGGGCGATAAATACCTCTTCTGTGCGTATAGCAGGAACTGCCTCCGCAAGCTGCTGATCTCCGTGGACGACGGAAAACAGGAATCTTTTCTCAATACTCGCTTGTTCTTTCCGAATCCGCTCTTTTATCGTACCCAGAATCTCTTTTAGCGGAGCCAATTTCAGTGGTTTGAGAAGGTAATCTTCGACTCCGAACTGCAGAGCCCGTTTCGCGAAGGCGAAATCGTCGTGACCGCTCACTATGATGCAATGAAGCCCGGCGAGGCGGGCCTTGGCAGCCTTTACCAACTCGAGCCCATCCATCATCGGCATAACCACGTCAGTCACGAGCACATCAACATTTTGTGTCTCAAGAACCTTCAGGGCTTCGATACCCGACCCCGCGGTTCCTGCTATGGTGAACTCAGGACCAGCCATTTGAATTTTCTTTACGATATTGGTGAGGATCTTTGGCTCGTCCTCTGCAACGCATATCCGTATAGTTTGATCGCTATTCATTTACGCTTTCTGCGCTATTGTGGCGCCGCCAATCGTAACCACGGCACCGCCCATCGGATGATTGTCGCAGACAAAAACTGCCGCTTCCGCGTAGAGCATGTGTAAACGGGCGAAGATATTTCTTAATCCCATCCCTTCCATATGAAGCTTGTTTACTAATTGATCAAATGCCATTGAGCTCCGCTGTGCCTTTAGGTCATCGAGGATTTGAGAATCGAAGCCGGTTCCGCTGTCATGGACGGTTACCGACCACGCGCTACCGTCCCGTTTTCCGCCAATATTAATATGCCACGGAG
>JABGPX010000845.1 GCA_018644745.1 Spirochaetales bacterium | reverse complement strand
TTAGGCGTCCTGATATCAGTGTTCCCATATGCTCCGAGGCAGTCATAGCGGTGCTGATCGGCATGAATAATCAGTATGTTCGGTCCCTTTGTCATTTCGGCTCCTAAGCATCATTCCGCAATTTGGCTATTATTCTCAATTAAACTTTTTGACATGCAGCAGACGCTATGACCTTCCGGGAAATCTGAAAGTTCACCGAACACCTTATAACCCTGCTTCTTATAAAAATTTACCGCTTGAAAACTGAAGCTATTCAAATAAGCATATTTACACCCGTTGTTACGCGCTTCATCTTCAATATGTCTAATTAATTTGGATCCATAGCCGATTCCACGAACAGATTCAGAAACAAATAATAAATCAATCCACAACCAGCCGTAATTGGTATAACTTCCTTTTATTCCACCAACAACCAAGTCATTTTCGTCGCGCAAAAAGAAAGCCGTTTCTTGTCTCCCTTCATCTCCGATTTGAGATGCCGTATATCTGTCATAACCATCTTGAATTACTCGTAGATCAGCAATATCTATAGTTTTTTGGTACGAAATTGTGTATTTCATTAAAACTCCCAGATAAAAGATCTGTCGACTTCTCTTCCCTGCACAAACGACTTAGCAACATCATATGCGCCGTCGAAGGTCAATGCATCGCTGAGGCTAAATGTTGACATCTCCATACGTCGGGACGTCACTTCGAACAATTTGAACTCGAACGGTGTTTCGACAAGAGCACTGCCCGTGACAAACTCAACTCCATCATGATCGACACGCATGTTCATATGGGTATGGGCGCCAAGAATGCACCGGACGCTTGTATGTCCTGCCGCAAGGCTCGCGATTTCCTCGGTGAAAGAGGCATTCGCGCAATGATATGGCTCGGAAAAACCGGTTTGGGCCACTGGTAGGCCGTAGACAGGACTATGGGTCAGAAGGATGTGCGGAAGATCCGGCCTGATACTCACATCGCGCAAGAAATGCACTTTCTGAGCCGAGGAAAAGCGAGCTTCCTGTTTATCCTTCCAGTAGAACGGATCATCCCCCCAGTGATTCGGTACAACATGAATCACGCAGTCTTCAGATAAAACCATATAATTTACAGTACCGCCATTGAAGAACTGGGGCGCAAGCTCCCCCCAGAAGTCAACCGCGTCCGGTGTAGTCAGATCATGATTCCCGAGACAAAGGTAGACAGGAACTGCCATATCAAAATGTTTTGCCGCGGCAACGATATTATTTTCGGTCGTGGAATCGATCATATCACCACCGTGGAGAATGAAATCAACATCACCGTTTGCCGACAGGTACTCACAGATAGCAAAGAGGATCTCCGGCAGCCTCTCCGGGTATCCTTTCTGCTGCTGATACCCCATAGGGTTCGCGCCCAAATGAGTGTCAGCAACGTATAAGAACCTTGTCATAAAGTGATCTGCCAAATCATCATAGCGCCGGTGTCTGACAAAAACGTACTGTCACATCGTCGAACCAAGCGTCGAACGTTGCACGCATTTTCTCTACCATAGCCGGATTGTGGCTTGCAAGGTCCGCGTGTTCACCCGGATCAGCCTGTGGCATACTCGGCCTCTTGCAGCAGCTCCGCAACGGTAACTTCATCCGTTGCCATTTCGCAGCCTCTGGCAAATGCGTCAATATGCGGTGTTTTGACAACGGTGTTGCCATGAACTCCAATGTCCCCATATCCACGGTCATCGGCTAAGAACAATATTACATTCGGTCTTTTACTCACTCTCGCTTCTCTCCCTTATTTGCCAACGAGGGCGTAGAAAAACCGCATTCTCAGCCGCGTTTCTTCTTTTGACTCTAGCCCGCCACCAAACCAAAAGCAATCAATTGTCTTTATACTTACTCAGTTTCCTGCCGCCATTCCTGACATTATACATCTGTTTTTGCTCCGAAGGACAAAGTATCACCGATGGGGAATTTTATTTTCCGTGCTATGGAGAACTGATAACACTGTTCAATTATCTCAGAGGCGATTTCGCGGAACTGGTTAACCAACGAATCTTTCCCGAACTAGAAACCACTCCCATCGGGAATGCCATCTCCGGAATTCGGCGCCGGCCCTATAGGTCCGGAACCTAAGCCGCTCTCACCAATGGATCCATTGGGAACATCAAATCCACTGCCATCGGGAATACCATCTCCTGAATTTGGGGCTGGTCCCATCGGACCGGCACTACCGGCGGCAAGGGCTACACCTGACAAAAGCACTATAAGCAGAATCGTTACCAATGCCGTTTTTACACGTAACTTCGAAGATCTTTTCACAATACACTCCTTTCTATAGCTGTTTTCTATCAACATATACGTTAGAAACAGAGAATGGTTCCAAAAATATGTGAGTAATCTCAAGATGAATAGAGATCGACACTTCTCTGGACTGCTCGCATCTGTATCGATAAGTATCGTCGAAGACCGTCTGTAAACCTGCTGGTGACATGATGTTGACGGTAATTCCGTGCAGCCCGAGCTCGTAGGCCGCGTCTCTGCCGTAGCTTTCCACCGCATGTAGGCTTAAGCTTCCGCCTTCACGCCCCCCTGCAGGGAGCCCTGCTGTAGTTGGAATAGCATAGAAACTCTATTAAATCCTGATTGCGTGCTATATTCTATTTCTATAAGTAGAAACGGGATTGCAATATGAATAAAAAAGTAGTGTTCTTATGCGCGACTTCTCTTTTTATCGCCGCAGTCTTCACTCACGCAGATGTAAATTTCTCAACAAACGTGGCTGGGGGTTTAAATTTTCCGCTTGCCTCAGAATCAGACACATATGACACTGGAACGGGCCTAGCTTTGCAGGGCATTTTCACCCTTGCCAGGTGGCCGCAGATCCTGGCAGCGGCGGAAGCCGGATACGACTACGCCCCGCTGAATATGGCAGCAGGAGCTCCATCGCTATCGTTATCACTCGTCTCCGCGGCAGGCGTGTTCGGTTATCGTCTGCTTAACAGCCCGCGGTTGAACCTCTCGGTATTTGGAAAAGCCGGGGGGTTTCTCGGGTTCATGACCGATACCCCGGCAGAGAGCGACTGGAATCCCTTGCTGGGCGGCGGAATAGCTCTTGCATACACATTACTTCCTAACTTTCAGCTTGGAGCCGAGTACTCATACAGGAATTTTCTTGGCCTCTATAGTGATACCAGACTCTCGCTGACTGCCAGGTTTTTACTATCTTCCGCCGGCACGACTCCGGTCCCGGCCGGCCCGTCCCAGCTAGACCCGGAACCTCTCGATGGCGATGGAGGAAAACTCGAGATAATCAACATAGAGTTTGATAATATTTTCCCGGTATTCTTCAAATTCTACGACAGCAATCCCATCGGTACTCTTAGGATTAGAAATTCAGGAAGCGAGGCGGTGCGAAATATCAAGGCCGATTTTTTTGTCAATCAATATATGGATAATCCGAAAGA
>JABGPX010000644.1:1761-3431 GCA_018644745.1 Spirochaetales bacterium | reverse complement strand
TCCAGAATCTAAGCCGGTTATAGAAAAGCTGAAGGCCGAGTTGCTGAAGACTCGAAGAGAACTGAACGAGACTGATGAAGCCTATCCGGAAGTTCAAAAGATTATAAACGAGCATTGGTGATGAAAGAGAAACCGGCCCTCGAGTTCTAAATCGATATCGGGTATGTCCCCCATTCGTCACGGCATTTTACAATTTCCCGCACATTCTCGATTTTGGCGCCTACTGCCAGAGAATGGGATGATCCCATAATATAACCGCCGCCTGGACCCGCCTTGGAAAAAGAACTCTTCGCGTCGGCTCTTATCTGGTCGATCGTGCCGCCATTAATGTGCTCGTGCATTATTCCGCCCCAAAGGGTGGTAACATCTCCAACCCGATCTTTTACCACGCCAATATCCATACCCGCAGACATCTGTATGGCTTCGTAGGCGTCGTACACCTCTCCTATATATTCAAGGATCGGCATGATATGACCACAGCAGTGGATCATGATTTTAAGGCCGAGGCGGTGGGCTTCCTCCGCATGGATCTTCTGCCAGGGATACACCGTTTCCTTATAAACCTCCGGGCTTGCATCCAGGTTCATGCTGTTGCCGAGGTCAGCACAAGGAACGATGCCGTCGAGTCCGAGAGCGGCGTAGGTCCTGATAATCCTGATTGAACTCTTGCACTGAAGCTCGGCCAGTTTCGCGCATATTTCCGGATGCTCCACCATGCTGATCCACTTATCTTCTTCGTTGCAGCCGAATCGTGGAAACGCAATCCCTCCGCCAAGGGCTACAAGAAAGTGAGAAGATTTCATTTCCTTTACAATATGTCGGTGTACCTCCCATTTCGAGGTGGTGATATCTTCCGGAGGCTCAGCTTCGATCTCGTCGATTTCCGCTTGGATGCTCTCCAATGTTGGGGGCGTATAGGCATCCGGATTCCTCTTGTACGGCAGGAGCCAGCATGATCCCGATACTCGATAAATGTCGCCGTGTTCGTTTTTGTACTCGTTCTCGCTGATCTTCTCGTAAGGTACAACCTTCTCATCTGATGCGGGAAATGCACCTGGCAGGGTGATAATATCCAGACCCATCGCGTCGGCAAGATCAGGCAGGTCCTTTTTATACTGCATCACGACTTCATCTCGTTCGCCCTCCCATAGCGCCTGCTGCTGATAGAAGTGTGAATTGACATAGCTTTTCCTGCCCAGGAACGCCTCGTAGATATTGTAGTCGATGAGGTGCTCTCCCCATGGTATGCGGTCCGGTTCCTCGTGATTCATGGTTGTGATAACTCGTTCTCTCGGCAGCATAAGATTACCTTCCTTGGATGATTAAGATAAATGTATATGACCTGGAGGAATATGTCGACTAAAGGGTACCGGTCTACCTGGATTAGGGCTGATCCGTATTCATCTATGCGCTATGGCGGCATTTGGCCCATTCAACTATTACGATCAACATAAGGCTTACAGTCGTAATAGCCAGGGCAAGGCTCGGATTTTTACCAACGGATAGAAAAAACGCGAAAGCGGAAACAGTCAGAATCACAAAACGCGGAAGCAATATCATTCCGCTGGCCCGCCAGGCAGCCGCTCCGGTAAACCCGACGAAAAGAAGGATACCCCCTTCTAACGCAATAGCAACCGGAAGTGTGAGTGTATCGTGAGGATGCCCGAGGA
>JABGPX010000644.1:0-1751 GCA_018644745.1 Spirochaetales bacterium | reverse complement strand
GGATTTTTTCAAAACCAATGGCAATGCCGATAATCCCGAATACGAGGAGAAAGTGGAAAAAACTGTACACATCCCGCCCGACCTGGGCCTGAAGTGCGCCCTTCTTTTTGACCAAATTCTCCTCAAGATGCTCCCGGGTCCAAGCAAAGTAACTCCACCAGAGAAGGCAGGTTACCGCAACAGCCAATCCGCCGGATACTAGAAGATCCGTAGAAAGCTCATTGATAGCGATCGCACTCGCCGCAACGATGAGCGACTCACCTAATGCGATAATGATGATGAGGCCATGGCGTTCGGCAAAATGCTTCGGTTTGATATCCCATCCCTGAGATCGACCGCCGATAAAACCTGCCGCCAAATCGAGCAAAATCGCCGCAAGCCACCAATAAATGCGAATAGACGGATCGGCGAATGCGCCGGCAAGTACAGCTGCAAGCCCGGTCATGGAAATAGCCGCAAAACCGGCGACGGCCGTTCGCTGACCATTTTCATCGGCAGACACGCTAAATTGAAGGCCTAATCCGAGAGCCTTAATAAGCAGGTATGGCACGGCGAACCACATAACACCTGAATCGAATGCGCGATCGGTTGCGGTGGCCATTACAAAAGCTACAGCGGTGGCGACAAGCGTAATCATGCGGACGATAGGGTGTCTTGTATTCGACGAATTTAAGGTCCAAGTAAACTGCGTCCATGCCCACCAGATAAGCCAGAAAATGACCAAGGATTTCAATACATGTTCAACATCCAGATGTTTGGCGGTGAAATGAGTGATCTTCGTGATAGCAAAGACGAACACAAGATCAAAAAAGAGCTCGACGAAATCAGCGCTCTTATCCCTGGTTTCGAATAGGGTGTTTTTTGCGGAAATAGAATCTGCCATCGGAAATCACCTCCCCGGTCCTGGGTTGCTGCGGACTACTAAAATAGTCAGCAATGATCGTATTGTCCACAATTCGTAATTCTGATATGAGAAGAGTTGGCTGGGATGGGCATTTGACTTATCGGCACCGGTGCATTGTAATTAGAATATCAGCCATAGTAGAACGACCTGTTGGATACGGGAAGGGGATACGCTTTGTCAATCAGGAAGCTGTTCGGAATCTGTTCAGTCCTGTTGGCCTTCTACCTCAACTCGGCCTTTGGCCAGGAATCGCTAAACGCTTTCTACCGCTACCCGGTGTCGATCGGTGTCGGATACTACCCGCTGTCACCGGTTAGCGGGGTGGCCCGTCTGGCGCAGGTGGACGACATCTCCGGTAAAGTGCGGGTGCCGCTTCCCTTTCTGCCGATCCTGCAGCCGTTTATACTCGGCGGCCTGGTGACCTACGATTCTGCCGAAGCCGATGTTCCCACCATTCTCGGTGGGGTGCTGGATGACGAAGCAACAATGCCGGACTATCAGCCGCAGGACACATGGGACCACCGGTCGCTCTTTGGTGGGCTCGGGATCGGTTACGCTCATCGTATGACCAGGGAGTTCGAGATCGGCGCCGAAGTCTACGGGGGCCTGAGCCAGTCCTATTACCAGCGCCGTGTAATTACCGCGGCCGGCACGTGGTACCCGGTCGGAGAACTGGGACTCATTCTCGGAATAAACGGAAAACTATCGCTCAATCCGTCCTTTAACATAAGTATTGATGTGATCCCGTCATTCCGCTATGACCGATCATTCGGTAACCTACGCGGCTTTGACGGGCTCTACTTCGGGCTGGGATTTGCCGCTCACTACCGGTTTGGGCAAGATCCCG
>JABGPX010000210.1 GCA_018644745.1 Spirochaetales bacterium | reverse complement strand
GCTCGCGGGTACGCCGGAAATCGGCTTTGCAAAAGTTCCGGAAGGATACCGGCATATTTACCACCAATTCGTGATGCACTTCAACGGCAGCGCTTTCGGAAAAGACCGCAATGACCTTCTCGATATTATAACGAAGGAGTACCGGATAAAGTCGATTGTACAATACCACCCGCTCTACAGGTACCCGCTGTTCCAGAAACTCGGTGCCGGAGAACACGATTGCCCTGTGCTGGAAGATTGGTGGGATAACACATTCAGTTTCCCCTGGTGGTGCGGCATGGACGATGAGACCATCGAGTATCTCACATCGTCGCTGAAGGCTGCGATCCAAAAACTAAAAGGCTAATAATATTTCGCGTTCACTCCGGCGTAACCGCGGCCACCGCATCATCCACCTGCTCTTCCCTCTTCACCCCGATTATTGGTGAAATAACCGCGGGTTGATTTAGCGCCCATTTGATAGCGTACCGGGTAATGGCAAGCCCGGCCGAATCGGCATCATTCTCAAAAGCCTCAAGCTTGTCGAACAGGTCATCCTCAAGGTCCCAGACCCAGTTGTCTATCTCTGCTTTGCGCGAACCGGCGGGAACTCCCCGGCCGCGGCGGTACTTACCGGTAAGCAGTCCTCCCTGAAGCACCTGGTACGGTGCGGCGGCGATTCCTTCCTTCATGCACAGCGGCAGGAGGTCTTCGCAGATATCCTGTTTCAACAAGCTCATCCCCGGCTGAATGATTACCGGCCGAGGAAGTCCGTTAGCGTCGGCAATTGAAAGCAGATTCGATAATTGCTCAGCAGAATAGTTGCTCACGCCGAAGTGGCGGATTTTGCCGGCTTTGATAACGTCGTTTAGAGCAGTCAATGTTTCAAAAATCGGAGTGTTGGGATCGGGCTTATGCAGATAGTACAGATCAATGTAATCGACACCGAGGCGCCGAAGACTCAATTCAAGATGCTTTCTGATTGCCGCCGCAGACGTTCCTTCGTCCTCGGCCGTCTCGCCGACTTTCATGCCTACTTTGGTTGCAACGATAAAATCACCACGCCGACCTGCAATAGCCTTGCCGACAATCTCCTCTGCAACACCGCCGGCACTGCCGGCGTAACGCGCATAACCCTCGTACATGTTGGCCGTGTCAATAAAGTTAATCCCTTTATCCGATGCGTAGTGAACCAGCCTGACCGCCTCGGCTTCAGCGACCGGTGTGCCGAAAGTCATCGTGCCCAGACAAATTGTGGAAACTTCAATTGTAGTGTTCGGTATTGTTCTCAGTTTCATTTACGACTACTTCCCTCTACCAAAGCGCAGCGTAATGTGCACGCCGGGCCTTTAGTATCCTTTGTCCCAATCGTCTTCGATATTTCTCGCGGAATCCTCGGAAATATAAAAATCCGATTTCAACAGCTGATGAATTGATGTCGGCAGTTTTGGGGTTACCGGTCCGTGGGCTACCAACCGGGTCATCAATCTCTGCCAGGAAGTCGATGTCCCGTGAACACCCAGGGCGTTCATATCCATCCGGTACTTTGCCCCAATTACCTCAGCAGGTCCGATAGTTGCGGCCTTTGGCGGAACCCTTGCTATGTCGCCGCTCATGCCGAAACTTCCATGAAGAGAATTCTGCGCTAAAGTGAAGGGACTCAACGTGACGATTCTGGGTCCCATCTTCTTCCACTCTTCAAGAGTACCGTCAAACTCCGGAGCGTCGGGTTCAATAAAGGCAAGATGACCGGTCCAGCCGGGACCGCTATAGCACGCATCGGCGCCGCCCATATCGGCTATCATTTTCCCATAACTAGATACGTTTTGAGTGGTAAACAGCACCATCTGTTCCTTTGGGGGACGCAGATTTTCATCGATCTGGTAGTAGAAATTATGATTCATCGCATAGCCGAACCCCCATTTCCAGGTTTCGGGAGCCACGTTGCCGTTTTCATCGGCATATTCATCCATAGCGAATACGTGAACATGGCCGCAGTTTACTTGAAATTTATTAATGAGGTGGGCCACCTGGCGATATGCAGGAACGGGATTTGGAAAAATCAGGACAACTTTGCTTCCCTCATCAGCGGCTTTCTTTATTCTATAGAAGATATCCGCGATAAAGATAAAATTGATCTCCTCAGCCTTTCGAACCATGATGTTAAAATCCGGGTTCGCATGCTTCTCGATATCTTCCCTTTTTATTTCTCTCGCTTTCTCCAATGCTTCCATTTCTCTGAAGGGCACGTGTATCGACGGACTGTATGTGAACTCTTCCATAGCTTTCTCCTCTATGCATTTCTGATCAGGTTTTCAAGAAAATTAAATTGCTCTACAATAGATAACAATCGTAAGCATAGAAGTTTGAGCTGTCAAGCTGACGCTCAATATTTGCTTATTAAGGAGCGCGCATGGCAACCGTAACCGCCCTTTCATCTCTCGGCTGGGCTCACTACACTCTGTACGAAGCTCTCCCTAAAATGGCAGCACGGGGATTTACAAAAAATTGAGATCGCCAGCTTCGGTACTTATTGCTTCCATTTCAATTTCGGGAGCCCTTCACCGGCTGAACTTCGAATCATGCTTGATGATTTCGGTCTGACCCCAATTGGTCTGAACTTCTTTACCGATTTCAAAAACGCCTGGAATGAACAAAACATAGACCTTTTTTCCGACGAGTGGGAAAGAAAAATCGCCCAGCTCCCGGAAGTCGGAATACCGATGATGACCATGAGCTTTGGTGCCCGTAACGATCGGCCTGACCTGGAGCTTCAATTGTCGAACGCCGTAAAAGCATACAATCGTGTCGGCAGAATCGCAGAGAAGTATCAAGTACGTATGCTTCTCGAGGTACCCCATCTTTACGGATTGATGCCGGGAACCGAAGAAGTGCTGTGGGTATTCGATCGTTTAGAAAGCTCAAATGTAGGCGCGCTGGTAGACAGCAGCCATTGGGGAATAATTGGGTACGATATCGATGAGTTTTTCACAGCTTTAGGAGACCGGCTTTGGCACATACATCTTCGAGATTCTATCGGGCCCGACACGGCGGATCGAAAACAGCAGTTGGAACTAACCGCCGGCAACGGCACGGTAGATTTTCGGAAATTTGGATCGGCGCTGGATAATGTGCATTACCAGGGAGAAGTATCGATAGAGTTCGAGTATCGTGACAAAAGTTTCGAAGAGATAGAACGGGAATACGATAAAGGGCTCGGTTACCTGAAGGAAATCGGCTGGCAGCTCCCTGCTACCATGAAGTAACCCCTCCGTCGACGGACAATACCTGACCCGTCATAAATGAGGATTCATCAGAAGAAAGATATACAACCGTTCCCGCAATTTCATCCTGTCTTCCAATGCGCCCTAACATACACTTCTCGGACAGCTTCTCCATAAAATCGCCGTGCTGGTCCTGGGTCGATTCCCACGGGAAGGCACCCGGGGCGATTGC
>JABGPX010000844.1 GCA_018644745.1 Spirochaetales bacterium | reverse complement strand
AAAGAAGCCAATTATAAGAATCTACCTGACGCGGATATCATATTGATTACTCATGGACACGGGGATCATCTGGACAAAAGTGCGATCAGGGAAATACATACTGATACAACAGTAATAATCCTTACCGAGGCTACTGCCGGCAGCATCGAAAACGGGCGAATTATGAAAAACGGTGAAACCATTTTGATAGACGGAATAACAGTTGAAGCTGTGCCGGCATACAATACCAGCGATGGGCGGGAGCGATTTCATCCAAAAGGAAGAGATAACGGTTATGTTCTGACTCTCGGGAGCAAGAGATTTTATTTTGCTGGTGATACGGAAAATACACCGGAGATGATGGCCCTTGATGATATCTACGTCGCATTCCTACCGGTCAATCAGCCGTATACGATGGTTCCCGAACAGGCCGCTGCGGCTGCCAGAGCGTTTAAACCGGAGATTCTCTATCCATATCATTTTGGGAGAAGCAACGTAGAAATTATTACAGAGCTTTTGGCGGATCAAACAGATACCGAGGTGAGAATTCGAGCGCTGGATTAAGGCCGCTTCTTTTCGGGATCAATGTGACATCCTCGCAACTTCAGCAGCGATATCATCGAAGCTTGAAAACTCGCTGATTCCAATGCCTGCAGCAAGTGCTGCTCCGAATGCGGCCTCTTCCTCAATGGGTGAAAGCTTCAACGTCAGTGAAAACCGCTCGGAAATGCTCCGGGTTAGAAGTTTGTTCCTGCGGATGCCGTTGCCGCTGCCTACCAAGGTTTGAACACCTCGATCCGCAAGTAGAAAAAGCTCATGGAGCTCACCGGCGATACCATGGATCACCGCCGCGGTGAAATCACCAATTCGCAAATTATCAGTAGAAATTCCGCTGAACTCACCTCGATCGGTCGGATTGATACGGCTGCCTGAAAACGATGTTCTGCAAACCAGGTCAGTTTCGTACTCAGCAGATCGCAATAGAAGCTGGTATATCCGATCATCAGATATCTCAGCACCAAAAATAGAAGCGCCGATTTCTGTCACGAAATTCTTTAGAAGCGAAAACGCCCGTCCCCCGCAAAGCGGCGCGCCTACCAGCAGGTATCCTCCGCCTGGGCACGGGCGTGTATCAAGACCGGGTCTCAGGTGGTACTTATCCGACCACACCGTAACCTGGCTGCCGGTTCCCACATTTACCAAGGCGGTGCTGCATTTGTCCGGAACGCTTGCGAGGAAGGAGGCCTGATTGTCTCCCATGCCGGTGCAGACCGGGATTCCCTCTGTGAGCCATTCAACGCGGCTAGCCAATTCCCCGGATACAAAACCAGAAATTGTACCGGGCTCGCGAAGCTCCGGCATCCAACCTTCATCAAGCTTAAGGGCATTCAAGAGACCAAGGTTCCAGCTCCCGGCGCGAGTTAGGTAAAAACCGGTGCTGTGAGCACATGAAGGATCGGAAACCGGAGAATCGATGCTCCGACCGGTCATCTCGAACACAAGCCAATCTTGAACCGAGCAAATCCAGTATGGATCGGGAGGAAGCTCCCCTCGGGCGGACATATAGTAGATGTTTGCAGCAGCATATCCGGCGCCAGCGGCGCTTCCTTCGTCATGAGGAGTCACCTGCCTAAAAAGCTCTTCAAATGCTGTAAATTCCGGGCTCCCGGAAATCCTGGAATCTTCCCAAGTGATGATAGGACTCAGCGGTTCCCCCGCGTGGTCGAGGAGGACAAAGCCGTGCATCTGACCGGTAACACAGACCGAGTCCGGTAAAACCTGAGAATCCGCGGAGAGGCCCTGAAGTACCATCCCAAGAGTTTTGAGTATAAGGAGAGGGCTCTGCTCGCGTTGCCCTTCAGGCAGACCGGATAAATACGCATTGTGGGGCCGGGAAGAATGAGCAACGACCCGGTGCGGGGTGCTGTCGAACAGGAGGGCGGAAATGCTGGTGGTGCCGATATCTATTCCGAGCAAAATTGCCACGCTCTACTCCTTAGCGGCTCAAAGCCATGAAACACTTGTGCTTGAAATCATATATTGGAACATCCCGTGATCCCCGGTCGGAATCTGCCTCAAGTGCAATCTGGATATCCCTTCGAAACCGGGGGCCGAGGGAAGCCAGATAGCCCAGATGTTTGCATGTGCTGGAATTCACAGCCTTAGAAACCGGGTGTTCGGCAAGAAAAACGGAAGCACGGGCAAAATCCGAAAGCATATGAGATCCCAGTTCCCCGAGTTCCGCGGCAAGAATCCCGGCGCAATAGAAGTCTTCTATTGAGAAACTACCCCCGGTACCGGCGCAGATTATATTAACAGGCATCTCCGAATAACCGACAACGATTCTCCTCGCTGCGGAGCGCGCATTAAGCATACACCCGCTCATCATCCGTGAAGCTCCATCGCAATTCTGAAATGCTAGCGTACCGTTGGTAGTGGTGAGGATAATCTCTCTATCGATTAAATCCGATTCAAGAAACTCGGCCGGAGAATTGCCATAGTCGAATCCCTCGAGAGCGATACCTTTGCGTTCACCGCACAGGAGCGCCGCCGGTTTCTCCTCTTTCAGCCGCCTGGCATCCTCAACGCTGCTCACCGGATACACTTTACGAGCTCCGGACTCAAATATGCATTGTATGCTGGTGGTGGCTCTCAGGACATCGATAACCACGGCCACTGAGCCCGTGAAGTCGACGGCCGCCGCGGCCTGTGCGGTTGTTATGACTTTGACTATTGGTTTCATTGACACTAATCCCAGCGGAAAACTACTAGATATAGAACAGAGCTATTATTCCAGATACGAAGCCGCGCAACAAGCCGATAGTAACGTAGGCATTCGAGTTATTTTGCTGCAAGAGTCAAAAACGCCAAGGTTCATGTCACTACCTTTTTATCATACTCGATGAGTGCCGGCAAAATATTAAGTATTTTGCGCAGTGAGCCTTTAGAATTCCATAAATTGGCGTATTCTTTTCGTTTTTTGCTTGTACGTTTTGTTATTTAGGGTCTATTTGTAACACAATTATGCATAAAGATGCAAAGCGAATTAGAATAATGTATGTCTCGGGCTATTTTCTCCATTTTTTTAGCCATTTTGCTACATTTTCTTGACAAGTAAGAAATTTTAGCCTAAATTCATCACTACTTTGAACCCCGGGTTCGAAACGGAGGACAATAAATGGCAAAAACTCTTAAATCTGGCGCAGAAGTACTCGTCGACGTACTCCATCAGGAAGGTGTAGAACATATATTCGGTTATCCGGGCGGCGCTGCAATACCGATATTCGACGCGCTCGTTGACTCCCCGATAAAGCTAATTCTCACGCGGCACGAACAGGGAGCAACCCATATGGCCGACGGATTTGCCCGCGCGACAGGTAAAACGGGAGTAGTTCTTGTAACCTCCGGTCCGGGAGCCACAAACACTATAACCGGTATTCTTACTGCACAGATGGACT
>JABGPX010000842.1 GCA_018644745.1 Spirochaetales bacterium | reverse complement strand
TGGGTACATTAAATTATATCAAATTCGTTTTTCATAGATAGGATTATAACCTACCTGCCGGGTAAACTGTAGCTGTCGTTCAATTACTTTTGACATAACAATAAGCCCTATTCCTCATTGAAAGAGGAACCCGCCTTTCCTTTCAGCGCTTGCATCATATATATAAGGACACCCGCAAGAAATAAACCCGTCTATGCAGCCTGCTGTTGTAAGTGTTATGGTAGCAGATAATTTTTTATGGCGAGGTGAAAAAATGCAGGAGCCGGTTATTCGTTTAACGTCTCTTACAACCGCGGCTGGCTGAGCGTCAAAAAAGGACCCTGAGGTTCTGGCGCAGGTTCTGCGCCCTTTACGGCAGCTGTATAAACACGATTTACATCCTCAAATGCTTGTCGGCCTTGAAGACGGCGACGATGCTGCGATTTATCAGCTAAATGATGATACCGCGATAATACATACGGTGGATTTTTTTACCCCGGTTGTAGATGATCCATACGACTTTGGCGCTATTGCCGCGGCCAATGCTATGAGCGACGTATACGCAATGGGCGGCCAGGTGATTATGGCTCTGAACATTTGTACCTCCCCATCTTCACTTCCTAATGAGGTTCTGTCCGAGATCCTCCGCGGAGGCGCGGAAACGGTGGCAGAAGCAGGGGGTGTTCTCGCTGGAGGGCATACAGTTGAGGATCCGGAACCCAAATATGGTCTCGCTGTTCTCGGAACCGTACATCCTAAAAACATCCTCTCGAAAAAAGGTGCCCTCGTCGGAGATAAACTTTTTCTTACCAAGGCATTAGGTACCGGCAGCATCACTACTGCTCTGAAAAACGGCGCGGTTGATCCTGGGCACTTGAGGACCGCGGTCGCCGGAATGAAAACTCTAAACATGAATGCGGCGAAGATGATTCAGAGGATTACTGCTCATGCCTGTACCGATATCACAGGTTTTGCTTTGATGGGGCATGTTTCAGATCTGGCTGAAAAAAGCGGGGTCCGGTTCAAGATAGAAAGTTCTGTTTTGCCATTCCTCGACGGCGCTCGGGATTACGCTGCGGAAGGATATCTTCCCGGCGGAACGAAACGAAATGAGAATTTTTTTGGGGCGCGAATTTCCATTTCATCGGATATTCCGGTGTATGTCAGGAGCCTCCTGTTTACTCCGGAGACTTCCGGGGGGCTGCTGTTTGCCGCTCCTGCTCAAGACACTTCGAAGATATTGGCCGAATGCCGGAGCATGCAGATATTCTGCGTCGAGATCGGTGAGGTCGTCGCGGGAAGCGGTGTGGAGGTTGCCTAACCTTTATTAACCGAGCACTTTTAGGCAATCTTCAATTATCGAAAGCCCTGTATCAATCTGCTCCCGTGTTATAATCAACGGCGGTGCGATTCTGATTGAAGATTCGCCGGCCCCCAGTAGCAGCAGACCCTTCTGAAATGCCATTTCAATCAGCTTGTTCCGCAGCTCTGCCGCGGGAGTTTTCTTGTCATCGGAGATAAATTCGATACCAACCATCAGACCAAGCCCTCTCACGTCGCCGATTACCCCAAGGCGGCTCTGCAATGCGTTCAGCTGCTCTTTTAAATAGGCTCCCTTTACCTCCGCGGCCTTCAACAGGTCTTCTTCTTTTATAACCGTGAGCACTGCTTTCGCCGCTTCCATGATGACCGGTCCGCCGTTCAGCGTACCCTCGTGGGCGTTGTCCACCCAGTCCATCACTTCGGCTTTTGCGACCGCCGCACCGCATGGCATGCCGTGGGCGATCGCTTTTGAGATGGTCATAATATCCGGCTCCAAGTCGAAATGTTCACTTGCGAACATCTTGCCGGTTCTCCCGAATCCGGTCTGTACTTCATCGAGAATGAGTAAGATTCCGTGTTCTTCCGCAAGCGCCGCGAGACGGGTAAAAAACTCTTTTGGAGGCACGATATATCCGCCGGCACCTTGAATCGGTTCGAGAAGAATAAAGGATGTTTCATCAGGAGGCGTTATTTTTTTGAAAATAGTGTCGGAGAGGTAGCCGAGACACTCGACACCGCAGGACGGATATTCTTTGTTGAACATGCATCGATAGCAGTATGGATACGGTGTGAATTGGCCTATCGGGTAGAGCGGGGCGAATCCCCTGCGGGCGGTGAGGCCGGTAGTGGTGAAACTCACGGCACCCATGGTTCGGCCATGAAAGCCGTTGATAAAACCGATTCCATACGGTCTGCGGTTATGCCATTTGGCCATCTTGATCGCCGTATCGACGGACTCGCTTCCGCTGTTGGTAAAGAAAACCTTTTTTCTGGATTTGCCCGGCGTTACTTTGGTGAGCATCTGGGCATATTCGATTTGAGGGATAGTGTAATAATCCAGACTGTTGATAAATATTAGTTTATCAAGCTGATTCTTCATCGCTTCTATTACTTTTGGATGACGATGGCCGAGGGCGGTTACCGCGATGCCCGATCCGAAGTCTAGGAACACGTTCCCGTCAACATCTTCGACGTAAACACCTTCAGCTTTTGAGCCAACCAGTTCCGAGCTTCTGGTAAGAGAAGGGGATAGCAGTTCATTATCCTGCTCTATCAGCTCTTTTGCTTTCGGTCCCGGCGGCGGTGTAACGATTTTAGGCCCGGTATAATTCATACATCCTCCTGCTAAACAAACTTTTTCTTGACATCGCTTTAGATCATACTATATCATAAAGAAATTGGTCAGGCCACCGTGCCAGTAGGCAACAGTACCTCTGGGAGGCGCTTTGTTCGAGCAAGTTATCCCTCAAAAATATTACATGCAGATTGCGCGGCAGATAAGAAACTCAATTCGAGACGGAGAACTGCATATCGGCGACAAGCTTCCTCCCGAACGCGCGCTTGCCGAACAGTTCGGTGCGTCGAGGGCAAGTATACGAGAGGCATTGAGCGCTTTGGAAATGCTCGGCCTTGTCGTCTGCAAAGGCGGTCAGGGGAATTATGTAAACGCCGATGGAAGTGAAGGTACCATCGACGGCGAACTGCTGAAATCTCTGCTCATGGGCCACGATCCTTTTGAGATTTTCGAAGCCCGTTTGGAACTGGAGCCGTGTCTCGCGGCTCTCGCGGCGGACCGGGCCACCGCGGTGGAGAAGAAGAGTCTCCAGCGGCATTTGAAAAAGCTGGAATTTATAACTGTTCGTATTAACGACGGCGAAACGAAGGTCGTTGAAGAGTATATGGAGGAGGACAGAAAACTCCACTTGGAGATCGGCCGCTGCGCTCATAACTCGGTGCTTTTTACGGTCTTCTCAGGTGTAAATCTCATGATGAAAGAGACTCATTGGAAAAAGTTAAAAGGCGAGGCATTGCTGATTAAGGGAAATCCCGAGAGGTATATGATTGAGCATCGTGTGCTTATTGATGCCATTGTCGCTGGTGACGGTGAAAAGGCGCGGTTTGAAATGCATAAGCACATA
>JABGPX010000839.1 GCA_018644745.1 Spirochaetales bacterium | reverse complement strand
GTCGGTGCCGATATCTTCCCGGCGCAGCGCAAGGATTTCGCCAGACCGAAGGCCAGTGGTCATGGCAACAAGGTTACCAACCCTTGCTCGTTCGTCCGGCCAGTGGACCGCAAACACCCGGCGAGCCTCCTCTATAGTCAGAATCCCACGGTGCGCAGGCTTCCCGGAGAACTTCTTGAGCCCGGCAGCGGGATTTGACTCGATATCACCGTTGTCTGCTAGCCATGCAAGCGCCACGCTTCCCACGGTGATAATATTCTTAATAGTCTTCGAAGCAAGCTCTTTGCCCTTCAAAGTAGTCACAAAGGCGCGCAAATCATCCCGAGTGACACTACCGATTGTCTTATCTGCGAACGACTCCCGCCAGTGCTCAAGTCGGTGTGTTTGCTCATAGCAATGACGACGACCGATAGAGTGACCATAGTTTTGTTTCTCCGCAACATACTCAGAATCATCGAAGTTCCAGAACCGTTCCAGGTAAGGGATTAGAGGTTCCGCAGCTACCGTGCTGCTCTGAATCACTGCAGAGGCAATCAGTTTGCGGTCCTTCAGGATATCCATGATTGAACGTACATGATCTTCTGTCAGCGGAGCGTGTCGCACAAGGTGTAACAAAGAATGAGTGTCTACTACGTCATCGGTGGTGCTACCGTCATCGAATCCGAACCGATCCCAATAGGCAACTATCGCTTGAGCACCTTTCTCGGTGCGCTCTCCGGTGGATTTGGCAGATGCATAGGATTTTGTGGTAGTGTCCCAGAATCGAGCGTAGAATATCCCGTTCCGCCGGTACAATGAAAAACGGCGCATATCGCTTCTCCTTTAACGATGTGCTACAGAGCACATGCTACAGTGGATTGCGATTGCGCCGGTTTTCCGGTAGCAACCAAGCTACTTTTCTGTAAAGCACTGCAGTACAGTACTTTAGGTTATAGCAGGGGTAGGACTCGAACCTACGACCTCCGGGTTATGAGCCCGACGAGCTACCAACTGCTCTACCCTGCGTCGGTTCGGGAACAATACACATATGAGGGGTTTTGGTCAAGAGTTTTCGAGCTTGAAACTACCCGCTGAGGTGCTGTCGCCGTTTTGCCGGTCCAATTTTTGAGCCTTTCGAAACAGCGTCCTCAGATAAAGGATTGCTGCGATTAATAGTGGAATTACTAAAAAGCCGTACATTGTGCGGGTAAAAAGCAGAAAATCGTAGAGCCCGTGGATTGCTATTGCGATCAAAAAGCCCTTCAATATATGGTTCTCCTGCTTCACTTTTGCAAAGCCGAGATAGTATCCCATGATTCCGGAAGCTGCGGCGTGCAGAGGAACAGCGGTAAGTCCTCGAATAATGAGCAGCGCCGGCGGACCGAAACTGTAAAGGATATTCTCAAAAAAAGCGAATCCTAAACTTGCGGTAACCGCATATAAAATGCCATCGGTTACTTCGTCAAACGCTGGTTTCCGATACACAAAAATCCTGATCACGCCGAGCTTAACACCTTCTTCGACAAAAGCGGCGATTACGAAGGCTCTAAAAAGCAGGTATGCGGTTCCAGTCAATTTCTCTCCGAACTCACTGACAATCAATTCGAGTATCAGCGCAGGCAGAACTGCGAAAAATCCGAGTATGAAAGTTGCCAGAACCAGCCGTGGCGGCTCCTTTTTTTGTTTGTCTTTTCTATAGACATACAGCACGATGAGAATTGAAGGGATCGCAGCAAGAAATATATTTATGACTATCATACTCATCGTAATTCAAGAATAGCCGTATTTTGCAGCCCGCGCCACATCTTTTTTATAAACTGTCTTTGATCAGCTGCACCGTTTTGCCCGTTGTTGCAGAGAATTGTGATTCCCTGTATTATGCGCCAAACTTTGAGGAATTAAATGAACACATCATATAGCTTAAAATGTCTCGGCTCCGGGGAGGTTTTTAAAGACACCGACCTGCAGCTAGAAAGTGGGAAAAGCGAAAAACCCGCGTTTTTGCGTGCGGTTTACGACGAGAAGCAGCTCAATCCAAGGCCGGACTCAGCAGGCTTATTCAAATTCGCTTCCTGGCTGCCGGTGAATCGGGAAATCAAGAACTCCAGCGCTCCGGTAACCTATAAGAGCTCCGGATTGGCCGGCAAACTCGGGCTTGATAATCTTTACATTACTTTCAGCGGCTATTGGCCGAAAAAGCGCGCCGGTATGGTCACCGGCACTTTTAAGGAATGCGAGGCATACAGCGTATGTTCGCGTCTTCCCGAGAATTTCAGTGATGTGCTCGTCGTCGCTTCCGCCGGCAATACTGCAAGAGCATTCATCCATGTGTGTTCAAAGAACAACATTCCAGTCGCCGTCGTGGTTCCCGAAAGAAATCTCGGCAGCATCTGGGCCGATCATGATGTTAATCCCTGTGTACGGGTAATCGCCTCAGGCGGCAATAGCGACTACTTTGACGCCATCAGCCTTTCTCGAACCGTGTGCTCTCTGCCTGGCTTCGTACCAGAAGGCGGGGCGAAAAATGTCGCCCGGCGTGATGGAATGAGTACAACCGTTTTATCCGCGGTTACGGAAATCGGGTCTATCCCCGAATATTACTTCCAGGCTGTGGGAAGCGGCACCGGCGCCATCGCTGCTTGGGAAGCGAATCTGAGGCTTCTCGGAGATGGTCGATTTGGAGATACCAAGATGAAATTGATGGTGTCTCAGAATGCGCCTTTTCTCGTGCTCTATGATTCCTGGAAACAAGGCTCCCGCGATCTTGTTGAAATAACCCCCGACCGGGCCCGCGATCTCAGCGACGAAATTGACGCGAAGGTTCTCTCTAACAGAGTTCCTCCATACAGTGTTATCGGGGGTATGTACGACGCTCTTGCCTACAGCGGCGGTTCGGTATTTTCCGTTGATAACAAAGAGGCCGCGAACGCAGGTGATCTTTTTAAAGAAACCGAGGGAATTGATCTTGCTCCCGCCGCAAAGGTGGCGATAGCTTCGCTCCAGCAGGCGGTGAAACAAGGTGAGGTGAGCAGGGAGTCGGTTATTATGGTAAATGTTACCGGCGGCGGATATGAAAAGATACGCGAAGAAGGCAACATTCGTCTTGTAGAACCTTCTATAGTGGTAGATCCCAACGCGGATAATGGATCTGTAAAGGCCGCAATCGAATCGATATTTTAAGTAAGACCTAAAATCAGGAGAATGACATTATGAAGGATATTTTTGATAAGTGCGTCGGAGACGGCGGCTATTTTGGTTATCTCAGAGCTCAGAATGACCATTATTTTACCCGCCCGATCCTTAACGATCTTCCTGGACCGAATATGGATTACCAGGGCAAGAAGCAGATCATGTGGTCGGTGAACAATTATCTTGGTCTCGCCGGCAACGAAGAGATCAAACAAGTAGCAATGGACACGTTAGATGTGCATAGCGTCAGCTCCCCCATGGGTTCGAGGATGATGAGCGGCAACACCGATGAGCACA
>JABGPX010000838.1 GCA_018644745.1 Spirochaetales bacterium | reverse complement strand
CACCTGAGCCTGTATCGAAACATCCAGCGCGCTTACCGCTTCGTCGCAGACAATTAAATCCGGCTCTATACTCAGAGCCCTTGCGATGCCGATCCGCTGCCGCTGACCGCCTGAGAACTCATGTGGGTAAAGGTCCATATGTTCGCGGCGCATGTTAACGGATTCCAGCAAGTCACCGATAATTTTTCGTCTCTCCGCTTTCGATTTAATGCCGTACATCTTCAGCGGGTCCTGCAGCGAACCAAATATGGTAAAAGCGGGGTTTAGCGAGGAATGAGGATCCTGGAAAACTATCTGAAGTTTTTTCCTCACCTCCATCATATCTTTGGCATTCAGATGGCAGAGGTCCCTTTCACTAGTTCTGTCGTTATAGATGATCTTACCTTCGGTGGGCTCCAGCAGCTGTAGAACAGTTTTACCTAAAGTGGTTTTTCCGCAGCCGCTCTCGCCAACCAGTCCGAGAGTTTCACCTCGGTACACATTCAGGTCGACCCCGTCTACAGCTTTTACGTAGTTCGCCGTTCTCTTAAACACGCCTGCTTTTATGGGAAAATAGGTCTTCACTCCCTGGAGCTTTAAAATTATTTCTCTCGACTCAGGCATGGCTGGAAACCTCTTTTATGTGTATGGGATGCCGGCATCTCACACTGTGGCTGGGGCTTATTACCGACTTATCGGGCATAACCTTGCACGCATCGCTCGAAAAATCACACCGCGGCATAAACTGGCAACCCTTTGGTCTGTTATACGGGTCGGGAGTCGTGCCTCTAATCGGCTCTATTTCCTGGTTTTTACCCCTGCCCAAAATGGGTATAGACTCAAGCAGGGCCTTTGTATACGGATGTGCCGGTGCCCGCAAGACATCATCAACCGTACCGTTTTCGACAATATTCCCCATGTACATAACAACCACGTCATCCGCAAGCTCGGTAACAACGCCCATATCGTGGGTGATAAGCAGAATAGCTGTTTTGTTTTCTTTTTTGAGTTTATCCATCAGTTCAAATATCTGGGCCTGAATGGTAACATCGAGCGCGGTGGTAGGTTCATCCGCGATAAGAACTTTTGGATCGCAGGCCATGGCCATGGCGATCATGGCGCGCTGGCGCATCCCGCCGGAGAACTGGTGGGGATACTCTACTACCCTCTGCTCCGGCAGCGGTATTCCCATTTGATCTAATAATTCCACCGCCCGGGCTTTGATGGCCTTTTTATTGAAGTCGGTATGGTACATGAGATTTTCGCCTATCTGAAAACCAATTGAATATACCGGATTGAGCGCGGTCATCGGGTCCTGAAATATCATGGCTATGTCGGAGCCCCTCATGGAACGCATCTGTTTTCCGTTCCGCTCGAGTTGGTCGATTCGGATATCTCCTTCCTCGCTATGGTATATTATTTCTCCTCCGTCTATTCTCGATAGCTTCGGTAAGAGCTGCATGATAGATGAAGCGGTTACACTCTTTCCGCATCCGCTCTCACCTACGATACAGAGAGTTTTCCCTTTCTTTACTTCGAAGGAAACACCGTTTACAGCCTTGTTGCATCGGTTATTGGTATAAAAAAAAGTTTTTAGATCTTTTACGCTGATAATTACATCTTCTGACATGAATACTCCCGAATCAGCCTTGCTGTGTAGGATCGGTCGAATCGCGCAAACCGTCACCGATGAAATTGACGCCCAGCACAAATAATGAAATTATTACCGCCGCCGGAACCCATAACCACCAAAAATCCTGCAGGATTCTCAAGTCCTGGGCAACGTTGACAATATTCCCCCAGGTGGCGATATTCAGCGGCACGCCCAGCCCGAGAAAACTCAAAGCCGCTTCCGCCAGGATAAACATGGCGGTGCTGAGGGTGATATTAACCACAATCGGGCCGACGGCGTTGGGCAGAATATGTTTATAACAAATGGAAAGGGTCGGAAGACCAAAGGCCCGCAAGGCCTGCACATATTCCTCTTCTCTGAGGGACAGCATCTGCGCTCTGGTCATCCTGTATATCCCCCCCCACCCGGTAAAAGTAAATATGAGTATTAAATTGAGGAGGCTCTGGCCCAGCATGGCGACCAGCATCAGAACGAGAATTATCTGAGGAAATGACATAACGATTTCGGAAAGTCGGAGCATTATGCTGTCTATCCAACCGCCTTTGTAGCCCGCGTACGCTCCAATCGAAACACCGATTAGCGCGGCGCCCATTGCGCTCCCGAGTCCGACAAGTATGGATACGCGGCCGCCGTAGATAATTCGTGCCCATACATCCCTTCCTACTTTATCCGTACCCAGGATGTGCTCGGAGGAAGGCCGCTGCATTATGTTTTTCAGATCGATTTTCAAAGGCTCGTATCTGCAGATTAGCGGCGCAAAGACAGATGCCAGGATAACAATGGTAACAAAAATCGCGCCGGCTACAGCCAGCCTGTTGTTCATCATTTTACGAAAGGTGCGGTTGCCGGTTTCCCTTTTTGTTTTTATAACACTGTCTTCCCGCGTTAGAAGTTTGTCGAATTTCCTGTCAAGCCGGCTCTTTTTTTCCGGATTATTTTTCATACATACCACCTAATCCAATTTAACTCTGGGATCGAGTAACGCCGTAAACAGGTCGATGAGAAAGCTCACGAAGAGAACGGCAAAAACCGAGAAAAACGCGATCATCATTATTAATGGATAATTATGGCTCTGCACCGCAAAAACGAATTCATTTCCGACTCCAGGCCATTGGAAAACCCGTTCGATTATAACCGAACCGCCAATAAGCGTTGGGAGACGAAAACCGATAAGGACTATTACGGGGGTTAGAGAGACTCTGAAACCATGGATGAAGTTAACCCTCCATTCCGGCATTCCCTTACTGCGTGCGGTTTTAATAAAGTCTCTATTCATTGAATCGAGCATACTCGATCGTGAATAACGCATAACTCCCGCGACCATAGTCGCGGACAGAACCAGCGAGGGCATAATGAGATGGGGAAAGCGGTCTCCGAAAGTCTCATATCCCGGCAAAAGCCGGCCTCCGACTGGCAGCCAACCAAGATTTAAGGTAAACAGCAGAATGGCGAGAAGACCAAAGATAAATTGAGGGATCGATACCCCGAGCATTCCGGCGATAGTAACCGAAGTATCACCAATAGAACCTCGCTTCAAAGCGCTTAACGTTCCCAGAAGGGTTCCAAATATCGTGGATAAAAACAAGGCAATAGCCGACAGCTCCAATGTGGCGGGCAGCCGGTCTAAAACAATATCTTTTATTGCAACCCCGCTCGCGGGACTATAGCCGAAATCCCCCTGAAGTATCCCGCCGAGCCATTTTATATACCGAGTAAAAAAGGGATCGTTCAATCCCAGTGAGTCCCGCAAAGCATCCAGGTCCGCCGTATCCATGTTGGCTAACGTGTCGGGATTGATCATATAGGAAACCACGTCGCCGGGAGTGAGTTCTAGCCCAAGGTAGACTAGAAAAGTCAGGAAA
>JABGPX010000837.1 GCA_018644745.1 Spirochaetales bacterium | reverse complement strand
CACAATTACAGCAGATTGTTTTCACCGCGACGGAGTTTCAAACTGTAAAAGCTGTACAGTTTCTTGTGAACGGAGAACGCCTATCGTATTTGGGTCCGGAAAGCCCATATATAGGCGAACCCTTGTACAGAGAATCCCTTTAGCTCAAGGCGCCTCTATTTACTGTTACTCTAGCTTGCAGCACATACAAAAACCCCGATTTTATAAACGGGACCAGACTGCCAGCAGAACAAATTGTGGGTTTTCGATGTGCCTATCAAATCATCCGATCAATTATCAGCTGCAACTCCGGAATTGATTGGGTTTTCGCAGCCGACAGAAGCATAAAGAACTCGACATTCCCTTTCCTGCCGGTAATCGGCGATCGAACGACCATCTCCGGAAACGCTTCCTCAATCCAGAGATTTTGAATAACCCGCGATAAAGTTGCACGGATATCGGCCGGATCCGAAAGCACTCCTCGGAAACCTGGTTTGTCTTTTTCCTGCTCAAATTGCGGCTTTACAAGAACCAGGGCCGTTCTCTCTTTGGTGAGCGAGATCAGGTGAGTTGCGACTCCTCTAATGGACCGAAAGGAAATGTCTGCGGTAGCCAAATCCGGAACAGGAGAGATGTCCTCTAAATCCAAAATGTTTGTGTTTTCATGTACAGTTACGCGGGAATCTATTCTCAATTGATAGGCGATCTGATTTGTACCGACATCAACAGCATGAACATGGCTCGCCCCATTTTGAAGAAGACAATCGGTAAAGCCGCCGGTAGAAGAACCGGCATCAATTATTGTTTTTCCTTTTATATGAAGACCTGTCTGCTCGAGTGCATACTGAAGCTTCGTACCGCCGCGCGACACAAATTCCTTTTTCTCAAAGCCGATCGCAGCTTCTGCGTTAACACGCTGCTTCGGATCGCGGGCTCTTTCACCATCAACAAAAACCTCGCCGCAAAGAACTCGCGCATATAAAGCATCTTTGGTTATATCCGGATAATGCTCGATAAGAATCTCGAGAACCGTTTGCTTCTTCAAAAACCTGAATACTCCTGTATTCGCTCTATACTTACTGCCCGGCCTTCTCTCGATAGTTCAATATTTACTCCCCTCATTACTCCGGGAGTATCTACTATGTTCATTTTGATAGGCATTTGAGTCAACGATCGCTGAATCGAAATCCTTGGATCAACACCAATGACGCTGTCAGACGGTCCGGTCATCCCGAGATCGGTGATAAAAGCGGTTCCGCCCGGCAGGATACGCTCATCTGCAGTCTGAATATGTGTGTGAGTTCCGACAACAGCTTGCACTTTGCCGTCGAGATAGAGCGCCAGAGCTTCTTTCTCCATGGGAAGTTCAGCATGAAAATCAACAATAATTGCGTCACTTTGATCCTTGTTCGATCTATAAAGGCTTAGGGCCGTTTCAAACGGGCTGTTTACGTCGTACATCCGTACCCTGCCCTGCAGATTCATCACGGTGAATCGAAAGTCCTTTTTTACGACAGTATGCAAACCGCTACCGGGAACGCCCTTCGGGTAGTTTGCAGGACGAAGTATCCTATGATCTTTTTCCAGCGTAGAAAGAATTTCCTGTTTTTGCCAGATATGGTTGCCGCTTGTTATAATATCTACGCCGGCTGCAAACAATTTGTCAGCAATATCAACAGTAAGGCCAAAGCCGCCGGCCGCGTTTTCGCCGTTTACAACGACAAAATCCGCTTTGTAGCGTTTGATGAGTCCTTTCAATCCAACAAAAAGCGCCCTGCATCCTGGCTGACCTACGATGTCACCCAGGACCAGAGCGTTTACATTATCAGACACTCATTATCCTCTAACGCGCGTACTCGATAATACGAGTCTCTCTAATAATGGTTACTTTAATTCGGCCGGGATAGCGTAATTCATTCTCAATTTTCTGCGCTATATCCTTGGCCAATTGCTTGGCACCATTGTCATCGATCTTTGACGTATCCACCATAATCCGCAACTCTCTGCCGGCTTGAATAGCAAAACATTTATCCACTCCAGCAAAGCTTTCTGCGATTTGTTCCAGGTTTTCCAACCTCTTTATGTAATTGTCTAAAGTCTCTCGTCTGGCTCCAGGTCGTGCCGCGGAAATTGCGTCGGCAACCTGAACCAGTATCGATTCGATACAATTAGGTTCCACATCGCCATGATGTGATGCAATCGCATTGACAACCCTTTCGTCTTCACCGAGCTTTCTTGCTAAATCGACACCCAGCTCGATATGAGTTTTATCGCCGTTGGACTCGATACCCTTTCCGATATCGTGGAAAACCGCCCCTCTCTTGGCAATTTCCCGATCGCCGCCGACCTGAGCAGTTAGCATTCCAGCAAGAATGGCAACCTCTTTGGTATGCATCAGTACATTTTGGCCATAGCTCGTCCTAAAATGCAGCCGTCCGAGTGATCGGATTCCCTCATGGTTGATGTTGTGGATACCAAGATCAAAGAGCATCTTCTCACCCTCATCAAGAATTATTTGATTTATCTCCTTGATGACTTTCTGTACTACTTCCTCGATTCTCGCCGGGTGAATTCGCCCGTCTGAAATAAGGCGTTCCAGCGAGGTTTTCGCAATCTGCTTCCGTACGGGATCAAAACAGGATATAACCACCGCTTCCGGAGTATCATCGATTATGATATCTACTCCCGTAAGAGTTTCAAGCGTTCTAATATTCCGGCCCTCTCGTCCAATAATCCTTCCCTTCATTTCATCGCTGGGCAGGCTTACTGAGGTTACCGTAATTTCAGAACTAATATCCGTTGCGAGCCGCTGTATGGTATTTACCACTATCTCGCGGGCTTTCTTGTCCGCAGTATTCTGTGCTTCCTGCTCAATTTTGTTAATTATAACTTGAGCGTCATGCTTCGCATCATTCTCCATAGATTGAATAATGAGCTTCTTTGCTTCTTCGGCGCTGATTCCAGCAATTCTCTCGAGTTCATCGCGCCATTTTGATTCTTCTGTCTTGAGAGTTTCCTCTCTTTGATTTAAATGCCCCTCACGGTCACTGAACGACTGCGTTTGTCGTTCAATGTCGGATGATTTTCTTTCTAGATTCTCCTCTTTCTGAATGAGTCTCCTTTCGAGTCTCTGCTGTTCATTTCGCCTGTCTCTAAACTCCCGCTCCTGCTGATTTCTGTCCCTAAGCAATTGATCTTTGGCTTCAAGGAGGAGTTCTTTTTTTTGAGCTTCGGCTTCCTTTATCGAATCCTGTGTTAATCTCTCAGCTCTCTGTTCTGTAGAAGAAAGCTGAAATTTGGCATATAGCCATCGAAAAAACCAACCTAGAAAAATTCCCGCGAGGGGAAGAACGATATACAATGCTATCTTCATAGTCTTCCCCTGAGTTATGCAATAGTCAATATTACTGAATTTAGGGCAAATCTGTCAACAATGGAGCACGAGGGTATCAGGGCAATCGCATTAAAAAACCTCTGTAGATCTCCAATATCTCCACACTAGAC
>JABGPX010000836.1 GCA_018644745.1 Spirochaetales bacterium | reverse complement strand
GCGGCCCGCCGGAGTTACCCTCATTGATTGATGCATCGGTCTGGATCATATTTTGAATAACATAGTTGCTTTCGCCACGAACAGGACGACCGAGTCCTGAAATAATACCGGTGGTTAGCGCCCGTTCAAAGGCGAATGGATTACCGATTGCCAATACTTTTTGGCCGACACGAAGTCCATCGGACGTGCCGAAGGGGATGGTAACGAGATCGATATCGCCCGGATCAAACTTTATTACCGCCAGGTCGTTCTCTGCATCCTTCCCGATTACTTCGCCTTCATGACGGGAGCCGTCCGAAAGAGTCACGTAAACTTTGTAAGCATCCTCCACCACATGATAGTTGGTGAGCACGTATCCCTTATTATCAATGATCGATCCGGATCCCGTGCCGCCTTCCTGTGGTACCGGGTCGAAAAACCAGGTGTATCGCAGTTTCTCCGTCGTAACATTCACAACGGCATCATTATATAATTCGTAGATGCGGATATTATTGTCTTCGTCCGATACATCGTCGCCTCCGGCCTGGGCAGGCCGAATACCAGACTCGATCGGGTTATCGACAACATCCAGGTTCACGGTTACCGGCTCATTCCTTTCTCCGGTAATTCTGTCCCTCATTCCTGATACCGCTCCCGACATGAGCAGGACCGCTGCGGTAAGCACCGCGCCCATCAGGACATATACTATAAGTTGATTTCTGCTGTAGAGTTTCATGATTCTCTAAAATATACTGCAAGCGAAGTTATGTGCCAACAACTGATTGGAAATCACAGCATGTTTACATTCCATCAAAGAATAGATCCTGATCACCATATCTTCGATAGTAAACGGCTTCCAGGAAATGATCTCGTCCGATTTTCACGCTATCGGAGAGGTCTGCTACGGTGCGCGATATCTTCAAAACTGAATGACAGGCCCTCGATGATAGAGACAGCATACCCACAGTCCGGGCAAACAATGCTTTTGTCTCAGCATCAAGCGGACAATATTTCTTTACGGATCCGGCAGGTATGCGAGCGTTTCGCGAAAAAGATTCACGAGCAAATCGCTTCTCCTGGTTAGCAACAGCCGTATCCACCAGCATTTTTATACTCTTACTAGACTCACTTTCATTTGTCAGCAAATTCGCAGGATCCACCGGCTTTACCGGAACTCTCATGTCAATTCTATCAAGCAGAGGTCCGCCAAGTTTCTTCCAATATTTCTGGATTTCTAATCGAGTACAAATACAGACACCATCCGTCCTGCCCAGATTTCCGCAGGGACAGCTGTTCGCAGTCATTATCAGCTGGAAATCCGCCGGATACCATGCTGACATCCCCGCCCTGGCGATATCGACCCGTCCAGCCTCCACAGGTTCGCGCAGGGATTGGAGAAGATGCTTGCCAAATTCAGGCGCTTCATCAAGGAGGAGCACGCCTGCATGGGCCAGAGAGACCTCGCCCGGCCGAATGCTCCGGCCCCCGCCGATGAGCCCCTCGGCGGAAGCGGAATGATGAGGCATCCTGAATGGAGGTATCTTGATGAGACCGCTCCCTTGAGGAAGCGCTCCGGCAAGCGAGTGGATACGCGTTACCGCGACGCTGTTCTCTCTCGAAAGAGAAGGCAATATACCCGGGAGTCGCCGTGCAGCCATAGTTTTACCGGCCCCGGGCGGGCCGAAAAGCAGCAAATGATGACGCCCGGCCGCGGCTATCGCTAATGCTCGTTTAAGGGCTTTATGACCCTGCAAATCAGAAAGATCTCCTCCCGCGGGTATCGCAAGCTCCGAGCCCGAAGTACCGGCCGTTATTGCCGCATGTGATGTTTCGTGCCTAGAAGAATCGCGAGAACCCCAGACAATATTCACTGCTTCGATGAGACTGACAGCGCTCCAAACCTCACCGCGCTCAAGAGCACCTGCTTCATTTGCATTATCTAAGGGCACGAGAAACCGGGAAATATCTTGCTCGAGCCCTGCAGCAACTGCGGGAAGGATGCCGCGCACTCCCCGGATGCTGCCGGATAGCTGCAGTTCCCCCACAACAAGGAGCTCTTGCAGCGAGCAAGGCGGGAATTGGCGAGAGGCGTGGAGCAGAGCGATGGCTATCGGCAAATCAAAACCCGAGCCTTCTTTCCGTACGTCCGCGGGTGCCAGATTTACCAGGACTCTATCGGACGGGAATGACAATCCGCTGTTTCGTATCGCAACCCGAACCCGGTCCCGTGATTCGCGGACCGCGCTATCTGGAAGCCCTACTATTTCCAGCCCGGGTATACCGCGCCGGATATCAACTTCCACTTCGACAAGTGTGCCTTCGTATCCTGAAGGTGCAAAACAGTAAATCTTCATCAGATATCTGGGAGGAATGAAAAAACGGTTGAATTGATTCAGCAAGTATTTTTTTTATAGTCGGCGAATTTCGCCCTGCACAAGGCTGTCGCAGAGTTCATTCATCGGATCACCGGCGTGTCCTTTCACCCATCGCCAATCTACACGCAGTTCGCTGCTTACCGACCGAAGTTCCCGCCAAAGATCCTGATTCTTAACCGGTTTTTTTGCACTTGTCCGCCATCCATTTCTTTCCCAGGTGCCGATCCACTCGGTAATTCCCTTTTTTACATATTGAGAGTCCGTATGAAACAGGATGTTCGCCCCGCGCCATCCTTCATGGCTATGTAGATCTTTTAATGCGTAAATAACGGCCCGCAGCTCCATCCGATTGTTTGTGGTGGCAGGCTCGCCTCCGGAATTTGTCTTTTTATTACCGTCAATAACGAGAACGTATGCCCATCCGCCGGGCCCCGGGTTACCGGAGCACCCGCCGTCGCTGTATGCATGTATTTCCATGGACCAACTATACACATCAATCCTATTCGCGATAAGTCGCAAATTTCGACATAGATTGACGCCGATTTTGATTAGCTCTATACTTTTTTTATACCAAGCCACAACCTGGGAGGGGATATGGCTGAACAGCTAATAGTCAAAAATCTGCCCTTTATCAAAGTTCTGCCTTTCTGGGCTCAGGAGCTTTCATATAAGTACTGCTCAAAAACCGCCAATCTCTATCTCCTGCATGGGAATATCAGAGACTTCCTTCCGAACAAGATGTATGAAGGCGATTTTGTTTTCGTGAGAATTCAGGAGTTCATCTCTGAAGTATTATTTGGAAATAAAGATATAATTATTTATTACGACCGATCCTCGGGCATAAATTTCTGCACAAGCGGTATGCAGCGGGAATATCTGAAAGCCATGTCGGCGAAGTACCCCGAAACACCAGTCGAGGAGTTTATCTCATCGGATCCGCTGGTGGCATTCTCGTTTCTCGAGAAATACTTCCTCATGAACATCCCCGATAAAAAGCGGATTGTTCTTATAATTGATTACGCAGAAACCATCGTGCCGAATAACGAGATCTCTCGTCTCACGGAAGATGACAGATACACACTTGTTACCCTCAACCGCTGGTCTCATGATCCGATATTCACCCAGGGCGAT
>JABGPX010000835.1 GCA_018644745.1 Spirochaetales bacterium | reverse complement strand
CTTGGAGTGGATCGTGAAGAGATCACCTTAGCCGGAAGCAGTTCAGGCGCCAACATCGCCGCCGCGGCGTGCCTGCGTGCCAGAGATACCGGCCTTCCGCTGCCCTCACGTCAGCTATTAATATATCCGGCGACCGATCTTGCATCTCTCGAGACCGGTTCTTATCAAAACTTCGGCAAAGCGAAGCTTGGCCTGCCGAAAGTGCAGATGGAATGGTTTATCCAACACTATGCAGAGCGAAAAATTGACTTGACTGAAAGCTATATCTCACCGCTCCGGGCGCCCAGCTTGGCAGGCCTTCCTCCGGCGATGATAATAACCGCCGAGTTTGATGTTGTTCGTGATGAAGGAGAGGAATACGCGAAGAAGCTCGAGATCGCGGGGATTCGAACCAGGATGATCAGAGCTTCAGGCATGGTTCACGGTTTCCTAAATTTTACAGGAATTATTCCCGAGGCGACCCGCTGGATGGATATCATCACCAAAGAATATCTCGAGTTTCGCGGCTTTAGAGGTTAGGCACCTATAACTGAAATTCCGCTCACCACCCCCAGCATGTATTCGGCAGCAGAATCCTCATTCAAACCTGAATGTACGCCTATCGGTAGATCCGCATATCTGCCGGAATCGAGTTCCCGACCTGCGCCATCAAGAGGATTTATCACATGAACAGAGACACCGCTTTCAGCCAGGGCTGTATAGAGTTCAGGAAGATCGTAGTGCTTTAGAACACCGGGTAGAAACGCCCCCTCTGTCCATGAGTAAACCTCCTCTTCCAGCAGATCCTGAATCGAATATAGGCATTCATACAGGATGAGAGTTTCGGCTCCTGAAAGAGCCGCCGCGAGAAGAGCGGCCAATCCTCCGAGCCTCCGGCCCACAATCACCGTGTGTTGTTTGCTGCTATCTTTTTCTCCCCGTATAACAGCGATCAACGCACTCAAGGCACGGGCTTTGATAGGTATCAAGCCATCGCCAAGACCGTACAGTGGATAGTTCAACGTTCGATCCATGCTTCCCCAAGGAGAGAGGGCATACGGACTCAGGGCAGGCGTGCTTTCTCCCCAGCCCGGAAGATCCGGTACCCACACCGACGGCTGCGGCGGAATAGCGTCTCGGTCAAGCATCTGGCTCAGTCCTGCGGGGATACCGCCGGCTTCCAAAGCGGCTTTTCGTCCGCGATCGTCAACATACATCACATCAAGTTGAATCGGGCCGCTTTTTATCGGGCCCAGAATGGATACCGGTGTCTCGAGCTCTTCGCAGCGAAGCAATCCCTCGGTATACATTTGAGTCCACAGCCGGGTTTCCCCGGATTCTCGCCAATCATCGACAACAGGATGTCTTCCCGCGGTATTTCTCGCCGCGTCTATAATATCTGCCGAACTACCGATGCCTCCGCGGTTTCTTTCGTCAGTAAAATCTTTGATGAGTTTTATCGAGATGGAAAACATGTTTTCTTTTTCCGCGGGCCTGCATTGAAGCAAACTGTAATCAAGCATGCTAAAATCATCCGCCGAGAAGGCGGGTAATTCCGGTGCTTGCTCATTCTCAATCCATTTCTTCATCCAGGAGCAGAATTGAGAAACTTGAGTCAGGGTGTACGCGTGGCCGGAATCATCTTCGAAATATCTGAACCTTTCTGCACCGCCGGCCATGCCGTAGCATGCACCAATCTCATCGGCCAGCTTTCGAGAGGCCTTGGCGGTGAATACTTCGTCATACTTCCCCGCCATCAGCAGCATCGGCTTGGGAAAAGATGCGGCAGCAATATCGATATTATCTATCCCGTCTCTGATCCTGCCATGCCAGAAGCTTTCGGGGCAGGCGGAATACGCATCACCAATCGGATGATCCGCCATTTTGTTCATACAGCATGAAGGACCAATACAGGCAATACGGTTGTCAAACAAGGACGCGTACAGAGTTGTAACACCGCCGCCACTAACGCCTGTCATCCCTACACCTCGCGATAGATCGACATCGGCTCTTGTTTCCAGGTAGTCGATGCACCTCAGTGCATCTAGAATAAAATATCGGTTCGATGAATGTCCAAATGGGAAAGATCGGATACCGTCTCGAAAATGATCGTTTCCCGGCTGCTTCTCACTTGACTGACCAGGAGGATCAAAGAGCACAGCCAGATATCCGAGAGACGCGAAGGCCTGCGCCGGAATCTGGTAATTAGCGAACTGCTTCCCACTATGTCCCACAGGTATAACGACCGGGATAAACGGCCCTTCGCTTCGAGGCACAAAAACTGAGGCGTTTACCTCCCACCCGGGAAAGGATTCAAAAAGCAGATTCTCGATGCTGCAATGGGTTGTATCGAAACTAGACACAGTCCGCACTTTGAGCGGCCCGCCGGTCCTATTGAATGGCATCGGCCCATAAGCTTCAGCAACGGCTTCCTTCACTCGGTGGTTGTGGTCCTCCCACCGGCCCTCTTCGTATGCGGTTGATCGTGCCCGGTCACCTAACTCGAGGAAAGCAATACTTCGCCTGGTTACCCAATTGAGAAGCTGGCGGCGAAGATCGTTTTTCGGCTGCGGAAGCCCGGGAACTATTTGTGTCTGCATGGCCGGATGGTAGCAGACCCGGGTGCTATCGGCAACACGACAGCAACGGACCTATACCCGGGTCCCGATCCGGTTTCCCGATTCATACTTCCGTATCCCGCGGTAAAACACCAGAAGAGCGATCGCCACAAGCAGTGCATCCGCACCCAGAAGAACAAAAAACAACCCTGGTTCGAAATTCTTGATAAGCCGGGCGGGTATATAGGCGATAAGCGCCGCCGGCACCAGGCTGTGCAGAATCCAGACCGTCGGCCCCTTAAAAATCGACCCGGGATAAATGGCGAAGCTTACCACTGTCTCGGAGGCCAGGTTGGCAAAGGACTCAGCATTGCCGAGAAAAAACGTCAGGCTGTGATACAGCATTCGTAGGCCGGTGAACACGATCGCCATAAGAATCGAGAAAAGCAAAAAGAGCAACACCGACCATACACTCAAAGCTTGAGTCGCGAAAAACAGCACGAGTCCGTAGATAACATCGCCCCACCCGGAAACTACCATTCGCGAACCGACAAGATTTACCGCTATCGGCTTGGGCTGGAGGAGGTACACATCGAGTTCACCGGAGTAGATTATTCTGGATATTTGGCGCCCATTTCCCATAAATACCTGCGCGATACCGAATCCGGAGGCACCGAGTGCCCACAGAAACATTACATCCTCAAATTCATAGCCCTTTATGTTTCCTCCCACCTGTTTCAGCAATATAAGCCAGAAGACGATAAAGGCGGAGTTATTGAGTGCCATACCAAATACCTGGGTGAGAAACGCGGCGCGATACGACATGCCGGCGCTTAAATTGAACCGAAAATAGTGGCCGAGTAGTTTCAGCGTTTTTTTCATGTCTTATCCTCCCTGAACATGTACTTTCTTCACCGCAGCCCGGAACAGCAGAGCACAAACAGTTAGA
>JABGPX010000833.1 GCA_018644745.1 Spirochaetales bacterium | reverse complement strand
CTCATTTTGATCCATTGATTAGGAGTCATATCGACAGCATATGTGAGGATGCGTTTTTATCGATCAAAATGGGAACTCCCGGCCAATTTCAGCGGATGTCGGCCTTTCTCAATATGACCGATCGAATACGACTATAGCCTGCACGCTTGCACTCTATACTAGCGAGGTATTGTTCATATTGAGAAATGCTCATCACCGCTATCTACGTACCGCACATGGTGATACTATTGCGGCTTGAGAAAATTTATCACCGAGAGAATGCGGCACACACTTCTCATTTTAGGCAGCTTTAAAGGAAACGCAAAGGGCTGTTTGATTGCTGAACCGATGTGGGGCATCCCGTACAATTTATATATCGCCTACACTTCTCTCTACATGCGAGCTCTGGGCTGCACCGCGGAGCAAATCGGGATTGTGGCCTCAGTCGGGCTTATCTGCGAGATGCTGTTTTCGTTCGCAGGCGGATATGTCACCGACCGTCTCGGACGCAAGAGAACTACCTTGATCTTCGATCTTATTGCGTGGTCGATACCCACACTCATCTGGGCGGCGGCCCGAAATTTCTCATATTTCATAATCGCAGCTGTTATCAACAGTATCGTGCGCATTGTTTTTACCTCCTGGACGTGCTTATTTGTGGAAGACACGCCGCCCCGGCGCCGAATGTATGTTTATACGTGGATCAATGTCGCTGGAACTCTATCGGGATTCTTTGCGCCTCTTGCCGGACTCTTGGTGAGCCGGCAGGGCCTTGTTCCAGCGGTGAGGATGCTGTATCTCTTTGCCTTCTTATCAATGACCGTTATGTTTATACTCCGAAATCATCTTACCCATGAAACGGAAATTGGATATCGAAAGATGAAGGAATCGAAGAATCTTCGTTTCAGGGATGTACTTGCGGAATATAGAGACATAGTCGGGGTTTTGAGAAAAACGCCGTCGACGATGTTCGCATTTTTGATTGTCTTCTTCGGGAATATTCAGATGCTCTATAACCGGACCTTCCTTTCCCTGCTGCTCCGAGAGGGGTTGCAGTTTCCGCTGGCGCTGATAGCGGTGGTTCCCGCGCTTACTTCGGCGATGAAAATGCTCATCTATGTTTTCATCATGCCCGGTCTTGGCAGAGTTAACCCTTCAAAGGCTCTGCGATTTGGTTTAGCCTGTTCGGCTCTCGGAATCGTTCTGCTGATTGCCGCCCCCGTTGGCGGTATTTTCATGGTATTCTGTGGCATCTTACTCGAGTCCGGGGGTTTCGCTATTGCTTCACCGTTCGCCGACGCGCTGCTTGCCAACGCCATAGATGATAAGCATCGGGCAAAAATTGTTTCGATTTTCAACACGCTACTAAATGGATTCATGTCTCCTTTCGGCTATATCGGCGGCGTTCTTGCAGGCAGTGCGGCAAAATCTCCCTTTATCTTGGTCTTAACCACAATGACGCTCAGTTTCTTATTGGTTTCGCCCACGAAGAAATCAAAGGCGGTCTGAGTCTGGCTTTACAGCGATCAGCTTGATCGGTACTCTTACATCTACAGAACGATTGGGAGATCCTGATGTTAAGAACCAATTACAAAAGTGTATTACTGTTTCCGCTCATTTTGATCATTCTCAGCTCCTGCCTTGGCGGGGGAGGGGAGGATCTCGCCTATACAAACCCTGAATGGCGCGAATCTGTTGTTTATGATATCACCTTTCCCCTTTCTCAGCCCGTAACTTTGCGCGTAGGACTTGATGGTTCGACGGGCGATCCGGGCGTTTCAGCTGTCCAATGGCTCGAGGAGCGGACCGGAATAACTCTGGAATTCGTTTCCCTCACTTCGAGCCCTGGAGATGTGTTGTTAGGGGAAATGATGAGAGAGGGCGATCTGCCGGATATCGTACCCGAGGGCAGATTAGGTATGGTACATTCGGCTACCCAAGAGCTGCTGGTAGATTATTTGGAATTTCCCGCGTTAACTCCGTACTTCAACGGTGTGCTGGAACGATTTGATGATTTCCGATCAAGCATGCTTGCAAAGACGACACCGGATGGTAAGTTATTTACTCTCGGTTCATATGATCCCGGCCGCCTTGTGTATGATGGTGTTCTTGCGTACCGGGCTGATCTTTTCGAGAAACATGGCTTGAGCTACGGCACCATCGATGATCTAGTCGAATCATTTTTTCGACTGAAAACCTTATACCCGGACTCGTATCCCCTCGGCGGCACATTTGACTCTTTGTTGTCTCATTTCCCGAGTTGGTTCGGTTCAGGGCTGGATCCCAAGCATCTTGTTTACTACGACGTCGAAGCCCGTAAATGGGTGATGGGACCTTTTGAGGATGAGTTTCGGCGGGCAATCAAAGCCCTGTCGGAACTTGCACTGGCCGGGGTTATTCCTATGGATATATACATGTTGAAGGCCAGCGACGTGCGCCGGTATCTATCGACAGGCCTGATCTTCGCGGCGCCGTACAGCGGTTTTACCGGCCCGGGTTTTGCCTCCACAGAAGACGGATATGGTGTTCTCGGCAGCGATGGCGAATGGGACGGTGAAGGCATGTGGATCGCGCCGATGGAGCTGCCGAAAACAAGCGCTGGAAAAAGAGCTCGTTACAGCACCAGTCTCCACAGTGCCTCGGGGAAAGGCTGGCAGGTATACAATCAGTCCGATCACGTGGGTGAGGCAATTGCATTGCTGGATTTCCTCTTTTCAGATGAGGCCGCCGAAAATATCGCCCTTGGTCCCGAAGGAAGCGCATGGATATTTGATGCCGAATCTATCTCCATCAAGCCCGAGTACCTCAAGGAGTACCGGTCCGGCTGGATTCAGGGGTTCCAGGATTCGCTTTCGGCAAGCGGTATCGCTTTTGGATCTCCCCTTGTCGGATTGGGGATAGATTATCTCGGATTATTCGGTCTTCCGGAGATAGACCGGCTTATCTTTTATTTGTCTCACGATATGCAGCGAAATCGACCGGGGATAGATATACAGTATCAGCCGGGAGTGCGGATTCCGGAAGTCGATGAGTTTGTTTCCGAACGCGCATCCTTGACTGTGTCGCTTCGAGCATTCGTAGAGAATGAAATCGCGCTCATATTGTCCGGGCAGAAACCTTTTTCCGATTTTGACAAGTTTCTCGATAAACTCGATAATGCGGGTGCTCAGAAGCTCCTGGATTTGTATAATACCTGGTGTGTTCAGGTGGATACCCGCCTGCTGCCCGGAGCGGAATGACCAAAGTGTAATTTGGATGTATCTTTATCCAATGTGGTATGTTCTTTTTTGAGGAGGAGTAATTGTATGAAATTGAGATTTATATTCGGTCTTTTACTTGTTTCATTGGTTACAGCAAGTATGGTTTTCTCGGATGAATACGGTGACTCATTGCCGCCGGATGTTTCTTATCTAGCCGACGAGGTAGTAGTTTTTGTAACAGAGGCTGTATCGAACCGCAATCAGCAACCCTCCCTTGTCGCGGTGCGAGGAGTGTCCCTCGATGACTCGGTG
>JABGPX010000667.1 GCA_018644745.1 Spirochaetales bacterium | reverse complement strand
TGTGCTTACTTATATCGGCGAACGCCTCTATGTCGTCTTCAAGAACCAGAAAGATTTCATCACCTGAGCCGCGAAGGATGACTCGGACATTGCCTACAGAGACATCCGTCGCGATGTAGTTTGAATCGACAGAGTACTGCAGGGGCACGCTGAAAAATCTTTCCTCCATACTGCTGAGACGCTGGAAAAGAAAAAGCACAACCGCCACCGAGATAGAAAGAATCTTCACTATCCAGTTGGCAAAGAGCCTCTCAAAAAATGTTTTAGCCTTCAAGTCTGCTCTCCCCGGTCTCGGCTTCTTTCCCGGCATGCAAATCGAGCAGGCTCCGCATCGTGTCCCGAATCTCAGCCGGGGCCAGATCGTAATAAAGATTTGCATCGTACGCTAGAGACATTGCCCCGCTCTCCTCCGAAACTACCAGCACGACCGCGTCGGTATTTTCGACCATACCGAGAGCCGCCCGATGGCGGGTGCCGAAACTGCGTCTTATATCCGCTTGTTCGGAGAGCGGCAGAAAACACCCGGCGGCAACAACCGTGCCGTACTGCACTACAACCGCTCCGTCGTGAAGCGGCGTCTCATGTCCGAAAATTGTCAGAATGAGAGAAGTTGAGAGGTCGGCATTCAATCGAGTGCCTGTGTCGAGAACATTTTTTAGGCCCACGCGGCGTGCGAAAACGATCAGGCATCCGCGACGGCGCCCGGCGAGTATCTCGACAGCATTGAGTACAGAATCGAGCTGATACGGCCGGTGTTTCGATGAAAAACGGAACCATTCGCTTTGGCCGATTTTGGTGAAAATACTTCGAAGCTCCGGCTGAAAAACGATAGCGATAATGATAACAAGAACGGTAACAAGACTGTTCATAATCCAGAGCAGAGTCGAGAGTTGCAGGAAAACAGCGATCGCATAAATAATTGCGATTAGGAACGCGCCTTTAACGAGCTGGATCGCTCGTGTTTGGACCAGGATCTTATACACATAATAAACTATGAAAGAGAGTATTAGGATGTCTAGGATAGGCCGGATATATTCCCAATATACGCTGGAGTTCGACAACCAATCCATCTATCCGCTATCCCCGTGCCTGACCCAAAGCGTCAAGCATCTTCACGAGATGAACAGTTTCCTTAACGTCGTGCACCCGAAGTATATCTGATCCCAGCATAACAGCATATGCTTCTGCAGCAAGAGTTGCCGCGAGCCGGTCCTCGACGGGGACCTGGAGGACTCGATCGATAAATGATTTCCTGGATAGCCCGATGAGCACTGGATATCCTTCCTCGCGCATTAAACCGACTGATCGTAAAAGCTCAAGGTTATCCTCGAGACGTTTCCCAAATCCAATTCCCGGATCAAGAATGATCAGATCTCTTTCGATCCCTTCACGAGCCGCCGATTCCACCCGATCAAGCAACTCGGTGATGACTTCGACGGCGGCGTCATCATAATAAGGGTTTGTCTGCATATCTTTCGGCGTACCCCGCATGTGCATGAGTACCACAGGAACTTCGGCTGAGGCCGCCAGCGGCGCCATGCCGGAATCCGCGCAAAGAGCGCTGATATCGTTAATTATATCGGCCCCGGCTTCTATAGCTGCCCGGGCAACGGCGGCCTTCTTTGTGTCGATGGATATTAGGATATTTGATTCCGCTCGAATCGCTTCGATGACCGGCACAACCCTGCGGATTTCCTTTTCGGCATCGACGGGGTCGGAGCCGGGGCGAGTTGATTCGCCGCCGATATCAAGAATGTCGACGCCGTCCAAAATCATTTGTCTTGCCGTGGTCGCCGCGTCGGCACTCTGGGGCACCCTGCTCCCCGGATAAAATGAATCCGGCGTACAGTTGATTATGCCCATTACAAGAGCGCGGTGAGAGAAGTCGAGAGAACGATTATTCCCCCATTTCATTGTCTTAGCTTTTGCCGTTCTGCTTGTTTCCAAGGTGAGATTTAGTATAGATCAATAGACATTGACTCACAACCCGAAAAGCGGCTCGGGGCTCCGCGACGCCTTCCGCAGACGGCATGACCGGAAGCCTGCTAGGGCTTCACATCAACAGAATAGTCGATCTGATCCACACCAAAGCCGTGGAATTGCAGGAATGCCTTCCAGTATCCATCAAAGTCAGCAAGATTCTTGAAGTTTTCTACTGTGATCTTACTCCACAGCTCATCTACTTCCGCCTGAACGTCCTCTCTCATCTCGAGATCATCCATTCTAATTCTATCCATCTCATCAACAGGAACATCTCTTTCATTAAAGAGCTTGTCTGAATACAGCCTTACAATTTGCTGGATGCAGTCTTCATGGATATTCTTTGTCTTCATGACTCCGAAGAGAAGGGAAATATATAAGGGGACGACCGGGATTACGGCGCTTGCCCTGGTTACAAGGGCTTTATTTACGGAGACATAGGCGCTGCCGCCGGATTCCCCCATGCGCGCGTTCAGCCGCCTGGCGGTTTCTTCAAGATGCTCTTTTGCCCGGCCTATTGTTCCGTCCCGATACATTGCTTTTGTTGCCGGCGGACCGATGTAGGAATATGCCACGGTTAGCGCATGAGGGTCCAAAACGCCTTCGTCTCCTAACAACTGAATCCAGCGCTCCCAATCCTCTCCGCCCATAACCTTGATGGTGGCCGCGATCTCCTCGTCAGTCGCCGGATCCAGATGAAAATCTATAAAGTCACCTGTCATCGAATCAAGGGTTCGTGATGAAAAGCTATTACCAATCGGTTTTATTACGGAACGGTGAGTTTCTCCCGAAACGGGATCTACGCGAACAGGTGCGGCAAGGCTGTATATAACCATGTCAACGGTACCCGAATTCTCTCGTATAAGCGAAACCGCTTGTTCTTTGACCTGGTCGGAGAATGCATCGCCGTTGATGCTGTGCGATTTGAGACCTTCTTCCCTAGCCAGCTTCTCAAAGGAGATGTTGTTGTACCATCCGGCGGATCCGCTTCTCTTCTCTCCGCCTTCACGCTCATAGAAGATACCGTATGTCGCGGCGCCGCTGGAGAACGCCGAAACGATCCGGCTTGCCAGTCCGTAACCGGTTGATGATCCAATCACCAGCACATTTTTCGGACCATTTGTCATCGGGTACTTTTTTGCATACTCGATCTGTCTCAGTACCTGTGATGCACATCCATCGGGATGAGCGTTCATACAGATATTGTTTCTTACCATTGGAGTTATTATCATATCTACTCCAATGTACTGAGATTGATTTCCTCTGGTCAAATAAGCCGATCGATCAGGGGAGCCTCCAACTACCGCCGCTATGACATCCGTCATATGCGAAAAACCACAATTCTATACGAGATTGCATACGGTCAAACAAACAAATGTGGGTTTTGCGATATGCCCTTAGGACAGAAGCTCGAGAATTCTCTCCGCCTCAGTACGGGCCTCCGAGATAAGTTCCTGAATGATCTCAGCAACGGGCATGCGTTCCTTTACCAGTCCCACGCTTTGTCCTGCC
>JABGPX010000831.1 GCA_018644745.1 Spirochaetales bacterium | reverse complement strand
CGGGATGTCGAAGCGAGAGATTTGGATATACAACTGGCTTCCAGGGCCGCTGATCTTCGAATCAGTGACCTGCTCGACGACTTTGATCCCATGCCGGCAAAAGTCGAAAGCGGACGCAAGCTTGTAGAGGGAATTCTTACTCTTGCCAATGGCAGCGAAGTAACGTCCCAAACAAGCAGCGAAGAGGCTGATACCGCTATCCTGAAGAAGTACCCGGGATTAGCCAGAATTGAACTGCTCAACGCGGTTAATGATATCAATCTGGCTCAGCGGAACACAAATACTGTTATAGCCGGGTTGAATAATGATAAGAATTACATACTTGCGGATAACCGCATGACCAGCAGCTTGGCTGTCGGAACATCCCTTCAGCGAGATATTAGTGATCTGCTGATCGAAGCCAATGGTTATATAACTCTTGCGGAGAATGAAATCCGGCTGGCCAAGGATTTCCGGGATAAAGCCTTTGAGTTTATAGCGGACGCGGAGGAGTTAATTACCGCCGAAGAGTTTGACGCCGCCACGACCGTGCTGAACGCGTCAAGCAGCGCGATGATTGAGTCGATTTCCCACCAGGTAGATGATTCTTTCGCGGCTGAGATTACCTTTCGAGTCGGCGAGTTGGGCGACGAGATCGTCCGGCTCATCGAAGCCGCGGTTATACGGGATGTCTCATCCCTTACAACATCCGCGATTTCGTCGCACCAGAGGCAGGAATACGAGTCCGCGGAAGCAGACCTGCTGCAGGCTCAGGCTAAATGGGGTACTATCCGCTCTGAACCGGATGAGGTTATAGAATATTGGCTCGGACTGGTCCAAACGGCCCTTTCTGTTACTACCGGGAAATTTATACCGGAAACCGATTCAACCTATCAGGAAATGCGGCAGACTTTGAATTACGCCCTCGCTAACTTCCAGGAAGCGGAGACCGCACTTGATGCCGGGAATGAGATCGATGCCTTAAAACTTCTCGACGATGTAGAAAAAAAACTGAGTCTTGTTTTACAGCAGTATCCATTCAACGAAGAAGCAAAAATATTGAATTTAAAAATAAGCAAAGTAGAAGATCCCGAAAGATACAATGAAGAACTAAGGAATTTGATTACGGGCGCACAGGCCGCTATAACCGACAGCGCGACCGCGGCGGATGGTTATAAGGATCTGCAGATAGTTAAGGAGCTCGATCCAAATTATCCGGGGCTGGAGCAATTGATATATACCGCGGAAGTCAAGCTTGGTATGATTCAGCCGCCGAAAACCGTGCAGACCGAAAATAGATCCATCGCTCTATATAATGATGCGTTGCAGATTTATGAGTCCGGGGACAAGAAGCGGTTCAAGGAGGCAATCGCTATCATCGATGAGGCCCTCGCGATTGATACGCTTAACGCTTCCTATCGTGAGCTCCGAACCAGCTTACTTATTGAGGTAACCGCGGTTATTTCCCTTAATCTGTCTTCAGCTCAGGACACTCAATCATTTCTCAAAGCGGTAGATCTTTTTAGCGGAGGGAAATTTACTTCCGCGTTCAGAATAATTACCACTCTTTGGAGAAATGAAGAAAACCGGAACTACAAACCTCTCGTCGACTTGAGAGCCGATGTCAGTCGTGCGGTGGGTGCCTGATGAGAAAATCCGGAACCCGTTTTTTCGCGGTCGTCATAATGCTGATCGTCACGGGCACTCTCCCGGTTTTCTCACAGACCTTTGGCAGCGGTCTGTTCTGGGAGTCTCCCTCTTCCCTGGTAGAATCACCTGCCCGGTTCTCAAAAACCGAGAGCTCCGGCGGGCGGGTTGTCGTGGCCTGGCAGGAAAGCATGCAATCCGGTGATTCCGCCGGTGATGTATATTTATCTGTAAAAACGAGTATCGACGGAGCAAATTGGAATGAGTATATCCGGTACGCCGGCCCCTACCGGTATGTGGGGAAAGAGGTCGGGATCGTTTCCCTTACTGTTGATGATGCCGGCGTCGTGTATATTGTTGTTACAGCCGAAGAGCGGAAGCTAGAGGTCTTTCGTTTGCGTCCAGATGACCCAACTGTGGAGCTGATATCGGTATTGCCGATGAAATCAGCAACCATCGCTCCGCGCATTTCCATGAGATCAGATGGGGGGCTCCTTCTCTTCGCTTCCCGCGAGCCTGTCGCGGCTCTTGAAGATGATCAACCTGAAACCACCACCATCGTGTATTTCCGCTCCGATGACGGCGAAACATGGTCATCGGAAGAGGAACTCATCGAAGATGAGGCGGTACGAATCACCCTGCACTTTTTGCAGAAACATGCAGCCTTTGACGGAAAGGAATATGCGATCTTTCAGGCCTTTGTCCGGGATCCGGACCTCCAGCAATACAGCAACCAGCTATTTGTCAAAATCAGTGAAGATCAGGGCCGTACATGGAGCCCTTCGGTGCAGCTGTCAAATTTTTCCGAATTTTCCGGAGATGAGAACCTGTCCGCCGGTTCATTTGATAATCAGGCGGTGTTTCTTTATCCCGTTGAAGACCGCATTATTATCTCGTGGGAGCGGCGGCGGAGCGGTACTACGCGGCCTCAGGTATATTACGGGGAGATCGGGGCAGACGGTGCATTTATCGGAATACCAGAGCAGGTCAGCAGGTCGACAGGATCGAGAAGTGCCCGTGCTCCGAAGGCATTCGTGTATGATGACAGAATTTTTCTTATTTGGTTTGATAATCGTGCCGGATCGGATCATGTGATCCTCGCCGCGAAGACTGGAACTATTTGGAATGAATACGATCTGAGCGAAGAAGTGCCCGGGATTTCCCGGTTCGGCTCTCAATTCATTCTTCAAGACAGACTACATTTTGTCTGGGAGAACCGGAGAGACGATACCGCGTCTCTCGTGCTTTTGGCACCGGATCGAACCGTCGATGCTCCGGTGCTTTCTGCCACAGATTTTGCTAGCGGTGAACGTCACCGACAGAGTAGCTACTCCGTGAGCTGGAACCTGCCGGTCGATTCCTCCAGAATAGAAGGATTCTCTATCTTATGGGATAGAGAGCCTGATTCCGTCCCCGCCCCGGAAGTCAGTATGGGGATAAACGAGCGCAAAGGTTCGGTTACATTGGAAGAGGACGGTGTCTGGTTTGTCCATGTCGCCGCAAAAGACCGGGCAGGGAACTGGTCCGATCCATCCACTCTTTCTTTCTTTCGCGATACAACCCCGCCCGGCAAAGTCGCGTTTACCGAGCCGGAATATGATGACGCGGGTTTTATCACGAGCAATACTCAGTTTTTTACGTGGTCCGATCCCTCGGATTCTGATATCGCCGGATACAGCTATAGGCTCCAGCTTCTTTACACTTTTGCTCAAATAGCAAGTTACACTCCGGTGGCTCTCAAGGATCCGGCGATCGGAATCAATTTGCTTCAGCCGGGAGTCGGAATAAACAATGCCGATAACGGGCTTTGGGCCTTGAGCGTATCGGCGATAGATAATGTCGGAAATGTGGGCGAACCGGAAACTCTT
>JABGPX010000557.1 GCA_018644745.1 Spirochaetales bacterium | reverse complement strand
GGTGTTCATTCCTGAAATACGCGAGCCGCTGAACGTTCAAATCACCGGTCCGGTGGATCGTTACCTTGTAGAAGTGACGTATATTACTCAGGACGATATCGGAGTACCTACGGATTATAAGGATATCAAGGGACAGATAATCCGAAGTACTATCAACGACCGATTATATCATCGCTGGGAAACATACTCGATCCGCCAATATGGTGCCGGCAAGTCAGTCCCGGAATACTCAGAGTATCTCCCCGCGGTCGGTTTCGAGTATTTCATGGATGATCTCCTGAACGACGATATGAGCACCCTTCCTGATACCTCTTTTCTACCGAGAAGCATGGACGGCTTTGAGTTCTTTCTGAACCTGATCGACTTTCACATGTGGGATGTCTATCAAGACTTGTTTTTCAGGCAGTCGGCCGACCAAGTTCCGGATAACAACATGATATCCGGTAGTTTTCTCGAAAAACCCGGTGACACCATTGAGTACGATGCTACTAACCAAAATCTTTCGCTAGGCAGTTGGGATAATGTCAGCAAAGATTTAGAAATGACCGCCGGTATCATTTACGGGGAATACATCGGAGAGGTGACCCAGAACGAGATAGAGTATGATCTTGTGTTTTTCAGGCAGGAGCAGACCCTCACTCAAACAGTAGTCGGTTTGGGAATAGAGATGCCGTATGAAGGCACAAATCGGTTTAACGGTCTGATGTATCTGTATAAAGACACCGGGAAGCTTGCGAGCGCATGGTACCGGGAATATGTATACGGCAAGGTATATGCACCGATGGATCAGATAATAATTGTCCACAACGAGAGGCGTTACAGCATTTCCCGGGTAAGATAGCAAGTGTCGAGGGAAGCGCGGGGGCAGCGCGCTCACAGTGTCGAGACCAGCGCTTTAACTTAGCAGCTGAAACACGGTAACCAGAGTCGATAGCACGACAAATCCGGCAGTAACGAAACTGAACATCATGGTGAACCGCTTATTGATGTCACCGAATCGCCTATCCATATATTTCTGCATATCTTTGAAACGCGTATCGGCGCTTTTCTGCATGTCTTCGAAACGCGTATCGGCGCTTTTCTGCATGTTCTCAAAACGCGTATCGGCGTTTTTCTGCATGTCCTCAAAACGTGTATCAGCGCTTTTCTGCATGTCTTCAAACCGCACATCAAGGCTTTTCTGTATGTCTTCAAACCGCGCATCAAGGCTTTTCTGCATGCCTACAAAATGCTTATCGGCAGCTTCGAACCGGCTGTTCATGAGTGAAAGCATATCCTCAAACCGTCTATCCATACGCTCGAAATTCTGCTTCATCGATTCGGCGAGAATTTGTATGTCACTCGGTATCCGTTGTATGGATCCAATTTCTGTCACATAATCGTCCTTTTGAACAAAGTTTTCCGCCATGAGCATTATATACCGACGGAGAAATTGCTTGTCCTTGATGTCAACAGCGCCCTCAAGCTCCTGCTCAAGCATAGGTGCAATGGATTTCATTGAAGCCTTCTCCTTATAATAAGGTTTTCAATATTTAATGACAACAAGGGCTGTTTTTCTGCTTCAAAATGTCAGATAGCCGCGGCTTGACCAGACCCCGCATTTCCGGTATATTTCCCCACAAGATAAGAATTTACTATATGATCACTACGGACTTCTTCACCCAATCGTAAACTAAAGTCAACAGCTTTTCCTACCGTAAGTAGATAGTAATCACCCGGAAAAAATTCCCGGAAGAGATCACACCGGAAACCGATAAACCTAAGGATATTACATTGACCTTTCAAGATTTTGATCTCAGCGCGGAGATAAAACGCGCCGTGGCCGCTCTTGGCTTCGAAACCCCCACACCCATACAGGAAGTGATGATCCCGCAGCTCCTGACCCAAGAAGAGGATGTTGTCGGACTGGCTCATACCGGAACCGGCAAAACCGCCGCATTCGGCCTTCCAGTAATACAAAAAATTGATGTTTCCAACCGATCACCGCAAGCTTTGATCCTATGTCCCACCAGGGAGCTATGCATACAAATTACAGGCGAAATGGGACTGTACAGCAAGTTTGTCCCGGGTCTTACTGTCACGCCGGTATATGGCGGTGACAGCTATGAAAAACAGATAAAGGCGCTTAAACGAGGAACCCACATAATCGCGGCAACCCCGGGCAGGTTGATAGATCTTCTCGAGAAGAGAAAGGCCGATATCAGCGGCATACGCTTTCTTATACTCGATGAAGCAGACATCATGCTCAACATGGGCTTCAAAGAAGAAATCGACGCCATCCTTGAATCCGCTCCTGCTGAGCGGCAAACCATCCTGCTTTCCGCAACAATGCCGAGAGAGGTCGCGCGAATCGCCAATACCTACATGACCAGCCCGGTCGAGTTGTCCGTCGGCACGAAAAATGCCGGAGTCGAGACAGTCGAGCATCATTATTACACCGTAAGAAGGCATGATAAATATCAGGCCCTCAAACGTATTGTGGATTTTCATCCGGACATCTACGGCATCGTGTTCTGCAGAACCCGATTGGGTACCCAGGATATCGCCGAAAAGATGATGAAAGACGGCTATAGCGCCGAGGCTCTTCACGGCGACTTGTCCCAGGCTCAGCGGGAACATGTGATGAACAAGTTCCGCGCCCGATCAGTACAGCTGCTGGTAGCTACCGATATCGCCGCTAGAGGACTAGACGTCGAAGATCTGACACACATCATTCACTACGATCTGCCGACTGAGGCTGATGTATATACCCACCGAAGCGGCCGCACAGGGCGTGCCGGAAAAACCGGCATCTCCCTTGCCTTAATCGGCGACAACGAGCGTACCAGGCTTCGCTGGATCGAACGGACGGTGAAACGGAAATTTTCGGAAGTGAAGATTCCCGGAAAACGGGAAATCTGTGAACAGCAGCTCATGCAGCTCATCCAACGAGCTACATCCGTTGAAGTGGACGCTGACCAGATTTCACCTTACATGCCTATTATTGAAGAAATGCTTTCCTCCCTCAGCAGAGAGGAAATAATTCAACGGTTCGTCTCCCTCGAGTTTAACAAGTTTCTTACCTATTACAAAGATCTCAAAGATCTTCGCCCGGTAACAAACGGGGACCGATCCTTCGATCGAGATCACCGGGGAAAGAAGAATGATTTCAAACGAGATCGGAAGCAGTATGGAAAAGGCGACAGCAAAGGTTATGACTGGCTTGCTATAAACCTCGGTAGAAACGAGCGGGTTCTTCCCGTAGACATAATCGGCCTGGTAAATCAGAGCACCCGCGGCGGCAAGATACCCCTAGGCAGAATCGACATAGGTCTTTCGAAGTCTTGGGTCCAGGTAGGCTCTCATGAAACCGCCGAGGTCGAGAGCGCATTACGCAGCGCAAAGTATAAAGGTCGAAAACTCAAAGTTGAACGGGTGGCGACCTCACCGGGACGCTCTAGAAAAAGCGCGTAGACCTTACTGAATACCCAATAAAGCTCTCCCGATCTCGGACAGG
>JABGPX010000518.1 GCA_018644745.1 Spirochaetales bacterium | reverse complement strand
GGCGGCTCTAGTTCGATTCCGTCACGCGTCCCAAAGCTTGCATTCGGAAGGATGCGCAGAGGTTTTAGCACAGCAGTTAGAGGGGTTGAGACTGTCTGCGCCAACAGAGCAATTTGCCCGTCTCCTTCCTTTTCTGCTATCGCTGCTCCAGCAGATGGCAGCCAGCTATGACTCAGCCGACGAGGAGCTACGCCGGATGATCGACGAGGCGTCACAGCTCGCCGTTTTTTCCAGCTTCTCTGCATTTAAAACAAAGGTGGCCCAATACACTCGATCAGCAATTCGTCTTATGTCTCGCAGACGTGACACAATGCCCAAACTGGTTCGAGGGGTCATAGAGCTGCTCAGTCACTCCTTTTCGGAGGACTTGTCACTGAAAACAATTGCCGCTCAGCTGAATGTAAACCCGTCGTACCTCGGCCAGTTACTCCACACCCACACCGGTGGACTCTTTCACGACCACCTGACCAAGGTACGCATGCGGGAGGCACGGGCGCTACTGATCGGTTCGGACCTCAAAGTCTCCGAAATTGCATCCCGCTGCGGCTTTTCGCAACAAAGCTATTTCAATCGGGTTTTCAAGCAATCTCACGGAATGACACCCATTGAGTACCGACGAGTATCTCGCTCAAGCTGAACCGCCTTTTGGTTCTACATGGGCGGAGCGTTCGTATCATGGATTTCAGATTCTTTTTCCGCTGAACTCACGGCACCGGCTAGTGAATCTTCGTGTCCGACTATCATCACCGAAGGGTAGAGCTGTCGAATACATATAGGAATTCAGCGCTGAAGGGCACGGGCGACGCTTGTAGCTATATTGATAAGTATATGATTATAAACGCCGATCGCTGATATACCTGTCATTTATGTTCTTGCCGCTAGTCCTCAATCGCTAGATGCGGGGACACCATTCCGCACATGTGTCGTCTGGGAATTCACAAAGCGTTTTGTCGTTGAAGTCTTGTTTTTTGCCAATCAATGACATTCTTTTTCACCTAGCCGAGGGCGTCCGCCTTTACAGCATGCTCCGTCGAATAAGCCGGCACGTTCATCATGGAAACAATTGTACTCGCTGCAGAAAATATTATTCTTCAAGTCGTCTCCCTATAGATATTTTCTCGAGGAGATCGTTCAGAACGGACCTCATCGCCTTTCTAAGATAGTTACAGGGATCTTTCAGCCGCGCAGCAAGATGACAGCATATATAGTTCCATTCCCTATCCTCTAGCTTTCCTTTCGGATATATCTCTGCCAGGCTGCTCCAATCTCGCAGACACCAATATCCCGTTCAGGCGTACAGTTGAATCAATTACATGGAATATCCAGTCTTTCCGAATATGACAATTTATTCACCATCCGCCTTAGCGGACATTATGTCTCTACCCGTTCAGGAACGACCTCGCGAACGGCTGATACGGGGAGGTTCGCAAGCTCTGAGCGACCATGAGCTGCTTACTGTTTTCCTCGGATCTGGATCGAAGCATAGCGGGGTTTCCGCTCTTGCCCTGGAACTGCTGCAGTTCATCGACGCCTCAGGTCCGACGCTGGCGGCTGAAGAACTACAGAAAATTAACGGCATCGGCGGTGCAAAAGCATCCCAGCTATGTGCGGTTCTCGAGTTCGCCCGCCGGCGTTTCAATCCGGAGAAAAAGCGGATACAGCAGCCGTCGGATGTACTCTCTATCGTTGGCCATTTCCAGGACCGGCCGGCGGAGCATTTCCTCGCCTTGTCACTGAACGGAGCTCACGAGCTCATCGCGATGAGAATTGTATCTATCGGACTAATTAACCGGACGATTGTTCATCCGCGGGAAGTTTATGCGGATGCTATCGTCGACAGAGCTACTGCGATAATTGTGTGCCACAATCACCCAAGCGGCAACCTCGAGCCAAGTGATGAGGATACAGCGGTAACTGGGCAGCTGAAGGAGGCGGGAGAAATCCTGGGAATAAAGCTGCTCGACCATGTCATCTTCGCGGTATCAGGATATTACAGTTTTCTCGAGGCCGGTGCGCTTTGAGAGCGCATTGTGCCCGAATTGGTCCAATAGTATAATGGAGAGGTGAAAAAAGTGGGCTTACCTGTAAAAAAAACCGAACATGCTTACACCTACGGGGATTACAAGACTTGGCCGGATGACGAACGGTGGGAGCTGATTCATGGAACTGCTTGGAATATGAGTCCAGCGCCATCCCGAAGTCACCAGTGGTTGGTGGTTGATTTAGCTGCCCAACTGCACGCCTTCTTAGCGGGACAAGACTGTGAATTGTACATAGCTCCTTTTGATGTATTTCTTCCTGAATCATCTGAAATTGAAGAGGACAGCATCGACACAGTTGTTCAGCCCGACCTCGCCGTTATCTGTGATACCGGGAAACTGAATCAACGTGGATGCCTCGGCCCGCCGGATCTCATTGTTGAGATTATATCGCCTTACACATCAAAAAAGGATCTCAATGAGAAATTCCAGCTCTACGAATCATCCGGCGTGAAAGAATACTGGATTTTTGATCCGGGAAACAAATCACTACAGCTTTTCTCCCCACAAGACAGCGCTCACTATGATGACGGCAGAGTGTATGTAATAGACGGAATCGCGGAATCCATAGTGCTTCGGGGTCTAAAAATCGATATCGAAATTCTCTATAATAAAATGCCCATATAAAACTTATAGAGGAATAACCATGCGCGCAATAAAGGTCATGTTTGACTCTCTTATGCCCCGCCGGAGCAATTTGAGCAACTAGGCCTCAGCGAACACGCATAATCAGGGAAGGAGACGCCATGAATAGAAACACATGTATCATTGTAGGTTTATGTTTGTTATTGGCATCTATCGTCTACGCGGATGACGGCAGCTGGAGCAACAATTTCTCCATCAACGGCGGAAGCATCTACGCTGAAACAGACGATGCGAATATTGTTCTGGAAAAAGAGATGCTGATCTTTAACGGTGAGTCCACGTCGGTGTTCTTCCTCTTTTACAATACCTCGGATAAGCAGATATCTATCGACTGCGGCTTTCCAGTCATTAACGAAATACAGACCTATAAAAGATTCAATCATCTGGAGATTCCAGTCGGAAAGTACCAGGACGAGGGCTCAATACCCGCAATTGAGTATTTCGAAACCGCACCCCTCGAGCATGATGACGATGATGAACCTTCATTTACATTTCCCGAAGTTATCCTCATCAATGATTTCAATAACAGCCGGGAGTTCGTGGAATATGAGGAAAACATGTCCGGGGTGTCCTTCGAAATATATCAAGATGGAGCTCCTGTCACAATCGAGAAGGTGCTGATAGACCGACAGGCCAGTGCGGACGGAACGAGGGTAACATTCCACTTCAAGCATCGCCTGGTTTTCAAACCCGGCCAAACGTCGGTGGTTCAAGTCGATTATGCCCAGGATCTGCTGTTCGGGAACCCGGGAGTGATGCCGGGGATGAGTATGTATCGATGGAACTATACCATCGGAACCGGTAGCACGTGGAAGG
>JABGPX010000830.1 GCA_018644745.1 Spirochaetales bacterium | reverse complement strand
GGATGGCTTCACGTCCGGGCTTGCTATCAACGCGCCGCCAACAGCATCCTGGCCTTCGTCCGCCGGAAACATTGCGAGCTTCGTGCCGTCTATATCCATCTCGCCGAACTCAGCATCGAGAATTCCTTCGTAAAATTTTTTTGCCCTGTCATAGTCATCAACCGGAATTTCAAACCAGCTGATCGCGTTTTTTGTATTTGCCATTGGGTTCTCCATATACATGAAAGATAATGATTATTGAAATAGTCAGGCAAGGGATTTATATACCGTACGATTCTACATATGACGCGTTTAGAGCAGCCTGGTCTTCATATTGGGGATACATGCCGACGATTACGCCGTCATTAGGTTTGATATTCCTGAAGGTAGTGCGGAAAGCTTCCTCAACATCCTTTTGCCTGTCGCAGACCCTGCCGGCGGCCAAAATTTTGAACGAAAGGCATGGCTTATCTGTTTTATTTATAGCCGCCCACATCCGGGGAGGATCCTCCTCTAAGTAGACTTCCTTTAGCGGTAGAGGAACTTTGCCAAGCAGTTCCCGTAGTTCCTCACGTGTTCGGTGACGCTCATAGACACAGGTCATGTAGAAATCCGGTTCCCATCCGGCGCTCTCGACGTAGTCGATTACGTCCGGCATATGGGTCGACACACCCGCGAGCATCCCTGCGTCTCGAATCTTGGATATGTATGCCTTGGCATCGTCCAGTTTGCCCACTTTGAAGAGCCTATCCGTTTCCTCTCCATGATATGCGCATGCGATTACCCCGTCAGAGCTCAGAGCCTTCAAGTCCGCCGGGTTATCCCCCCGATCATGGACCAGGCTGATGAACTTGAGGTTTCCCCCTGCGCGGCGATGCTCTCGATATGCGGTTATACCGTTTGGGGTTCCCTGCCAAGCGTTTATTCCGAGACTCTCGCATCGGCTGAGGAATTCCTGGATTCTCTGGGGAGAGAAATACTCTTTCATCTGATTGTTTACAAAGCGGGAGAGATGAGATCCGCCGTGTATCGGGTTTGACCCGATAATCAATTTTGATAATTTGTGATCTCCGAGTTTGAAAATCGGCATTGCTGAATTACTCGTGCTCATAAGCCCTCTGGACTATTATATCTAAATCGCCGATTCAGGGAATCCGCCTGCGAAGAGATGGAAAATAAGGCGGATTAGGAGTATTATTATGAGATCCTGTTACTTTGAGGAAATACATGGCTGATAAACCAGTAGAGATATTTTGTCCCATATGCGGCTTCACCACCCCCGTGAAAGACGACGCGCCGGAATTTGCCGGCTTGAGCAGAGAGGAAAAGGTGGAGAAAATCAAAACTATCCAGAAAAGCGATCACCCCCTTGTTGAATGCAACGGTTGCGACAACGCCGAGGCATCCGCTGATATTATGGAAGTCCGCTAAGATCCGTGAAACGGCCGAACATCCTCTTCGCTATCGCCGATGACGCCTCTCATTTCAGTGCCTATGGCCACTCGTTCGTTGAGACGCCCGCCTTTGACAGAGTCTGCAGCGATGGAATCCGTTTTGATGCGGCGTTCACTACCAATCCTAAATGCGCCCCTAGCCGCGCGAGTATTCTCACCGGCAGGCATACCTGGCAGAACCGCGAATCCTGTCTTCATTGGAATCACTGGCCGAATGATCTGCCGGTTTATCCGGATTTGCTGGAGGGTGCCGGGTACCACATCGGATTCACCGGCAAACCCTGGGGTCCGGGTGATTGGTCTCGGTGCGGAAGATCCAGAAATCCCGCCGGACCTGAATATAATAAGATAAAGCTTAAGCCACCCGAAAACACCGGTATCGCAGATTGCGATTACGCTGGTAATTTCGAGTTGTTTCTTGAGAAGCGTGATCCCGGGCAGCCGTTTTACTTCTGGTACGGAGGAAAAGAACCTCATCGTTATTATGTTCCCGGAGAGGGAGCGGCCCACGGTAAGCGCGCCGAGAAGGTAAGTGAAGTACCGCCATATTGGCCGGATGAGGAACTGGTCAGAAGCGATATGCTCGATTATGCCTACGAAACCGAGTGGTTCGACACTCATCTCGGAAAGATGCTCGAGAAGCTGAGGGCGATTGGAGAACTCGCGAATACCCTGGTAATCGTAACGAGCGATAACGGCTGTCCGTTTCCGAGAGTAAAAGGGCAGATGTATGATGATGATTTTAGACTGCCCTTCGCGGTTATGTGGGAGGGAACTATTGAGCCTGGAAGGAGAGTCGATGACCTTATTAGTTTTATTGACCTTGCCCCCACATTTTTAGAAGCAGCGGGTATACCCGCACCCGATTTCATGGCTGGAAGCAGCCTTTTTGATATATTCGAGTCCCCAGAATCAGGTACCGTAACCGCTTGCAGATCACGAGCCTTTATGGGCCGGGAACGCCACGACATGGGGCGGGAAAATGATCTAGGTTATCCGGTCCGCTGCATCCGCACACCCGACTACCTGTATGTGCGGAACTTTGCGCCGGACCGGTGGCCGGCGGGAAATCCGGAAACAAACTATACGAATAGTGACAGCTCACCAACGAAGCGCCGGATACTAGAGCTGTATGATCAGAGAGATACAAAGTATTGGGAGTCGGCCTTTGGCAAACGGCCTCTCGAAGAACTCTATCATATACATGACGATCCGTATTGCATGAGGAATCTAGCCGCTGAGCCCGAAATGGCGGCTTTAAAGAGGGAGCTCTGGAAAGAGCTCCAGGACAAACTCAAGGAAACCGGCGATCCTCGTGCTTTCGGCAACGGTGATATTTTTGAGTTCTATGAGTACATTGTTGATGCCCCTCATTCATGGGCACATTATCTCGCGGGAGACTGGCAAACCCAGAGTTATTGATTTAAGAATCCGCGCAATTTGATCTGCTGCCATTACACTGCTCTAAGTAAATGATATGCTTGGGGTATCATATTCGAGATAAAAGGAATTACAATGAATTTCAGCAGCCGAGACGACATTATTCAGCAGACCCCGCTATGGACCGGTGACCGATTTGATGACGGGCGGCCGAGGGTCGCCGATGATCTGCTCGATCGGCTAGAAAAGGTGAAAACCGAAGAGGCCTGGTCGGTGCTCTGGATGAAGGATTATAAGTATCAGTTTCAGGCCGATTGGAAAGTTGTCCATCCTAAGAAGATACTCGTGGGCCGAGCCGTTACGGCGGTTTTCGTACCCACCCGGCCGGATCTGCACGACTGCCTCATGGAGATCGGTCATGAGCAGGAGGGTCGGATAGGGATGATGAACTCCTGGTCAATAGAGACTCTTGTGCGCGACGATGTGCTGGTTGTGGATTTATTTGACAAGATATTTGAGGGAACCTTCTCCGGCGGGAATTTATCAACAGCTATCGCCACCCGTACCGGTCGAGGTCAGATAATTTGGGGAGGTATTCGGGATCTACAGCAGATTCAGGGTATAGAAAACCTGCAGACTTTTTACCGCGGGAACGATCCTACGGGGATTCGCGATGTAACCATGGTC
>JABGPX010000827.1 GCA_018644745.1 Spirochaetales bacterium | reverse complement strand
TCGGAGGCGGCGGTGGAATCTTCCCTAACTTCGATTGTACAGGGCGACAAATTTCCGCAAAACGGCGAGCTCTATCAGGAAGTCCTGCGGCCTCAGTTTCACTTTACTTCGAAGATCGGATGGAACAACGACCCGAACGGTCTGATGTACTACGGTGGTGAGTATCACCTTTTCTATCAACACAACCCATTTGGATGGAACCACGGGAACATGCATTGGGGGCACGCGACGAGCACAGATCTAGTGCATTGGACGGAACTCGACGAAGCGCTCCATGCCGATGAGCTCGGTACCATGTTCTCCGGCTCCGGCGTTGTTGATCACCGCAATACAACCGGACTTGGCGACGGAGACGACCCTCCGCTCGTGTGTATCTATACCGCTGCGGGAGGAACTTCTCGACAGTCAGAGAATCATAAGTTCACCCAATGTATCGCCTTTTCTCACGATCGCGGACGGACATGGGAAAAATACGGCGGCAACCCGGTACTCGAGCATATCGCCGCGAACAACCGCGACCCGAAGGTAATTTGGCACGAACCAACCGGCCGCTGGGTCATGGCGCTCTATCTTGAGGAGAATGATTACGCCCTGTTCACTTCACCAAATCTGATTGATTGGGTACGTTGCTGCGATCTGAATATACCCGGCACAACGGAGTGTCCGGACATATTCGTACTGCCGGTGGACAGCAGCCCTCATGAAAGCAAATGGGTGTTCTGGGGCGCGAGCGGCGACTATGTTATCGGCAGTTTCGATGGCAGGCAGTTTGAAATTGAGAGTCGGCCCCACCGATTCCAGTACGGCAGATCCTACGCTGCTCAATCCTGGAGCGATATGCCGTTCTCGGACGGTCGCCGGATCCAGATCGCATGGCTAAGAGGCGACAAACCGGATATGCCCTTCAATCAACAGATGACATTTCCCACCGAACTCGCCCTGAGAAACACTTCCGACGGAATACGGATGTTTGCTGAACCGGTGAAGGAGCTCGAAGCCCTCAACGGGCGAAAGCAAACTTTTTCACCATCTGATCTGCAGACCGCGGAACTCGGCGAGCTGCTCGATGTTCGCGTCGCCATCGCCGCTGCGGAGGGCAGTTCCGGCGGTAAAGCCGTAGTGAATATACGAGGCACTTCACTTGTTTACGATCGCGGGAAAGGCACATTGCAGCTCGGAACGGACTCCGCGCCTCTGCCGTATTTTAACGGCCCTCTCGAACTGCGCATCCTCGTGGACCGGTCATCCATCGAGGTTTTTGCCCAAAAAGGCGCATTGACCCTCGGAATCGCCATGGTGCCCGAGAAGGCATCGACGGGCATAGCGCTTGAATTGGATGGTAATCTCGATGCGGGAATGGTGGAAATCGTCGAGCTCGTGTCCTCCTGGAGGTAATACAGTTCGTGGCCGTCGATTCGATCATCCGTGTCGTGATAATCAAAAGTCAGTCCCCTGCTTTTTCACTAACTCGCTTGTGCTCAGAAGTCCGCAGGCGGCGAAAATATCTTCACCGCGAGACGCTCGGATTGTGCAGGTAACACCCCGTGCATTCAGTCGGTCGCGAAATATGACCATCACCGGCTCTGCAGATCCTGTGAGCGGTGTGTCCGGTATCGGGTGAAAGCGGATAAGATTCACCCTGCATTTTAGTCCGGCGACGAGGCCGACGATCTCATCGGCGTGGCGGATAGAATCGTTCACCCCGGCGAGCATGATATACTCAAAGGAAATCCTCCGCTGAAGTCCGAAATCAAAGGTTCTCAGGGACTCTATTACCTGCAGAATCGGATATGCGGTTTGAACCGGCATCAGGCGTTTTCGCTCTTCATCAAAGGGAGTGTGCATGCTTACAGCTAAATGGGCGTTGCTTTCATTCATGAATCGCTCCATGGCTGGCACCAAACCGATGGTCGAAACGGTTATTCGCCGGGGACTCCACCCGAACCCCCAATCCGATGTAAGAACCGCGAGGGACTTCATTACCTCATCGAGATTATCCAGCGGCTCGCCCATTCCCATGTATACGATGTTGGTGAGAGTCTCGAATTCGGGAAGTGCGATAATTTGATTGATGATATCAGCGGCGGTGAGATTTCCCTGAAAGCCCTGCTTGCCGGTCATGCAGAAGAGACAGCCCATTTTACAACCCACCTGAGAGGAGACACAGAGCGTGGCGCGCTCCCGGTCGGGGATATATGCGGCCTCGACAAACATACCTGATGATACAGGGAACAGATACTTCTTTGTTCCGTCGGTTGAAATTTGACAGGAAATATAGTCGCGGTGACCGACCGTGCAGGTTTCAGAAAGGATTTCCCGCGTACTTTTTGAGAGATTGGTCATCTCATCAATAGAAGAGACCCGCTTTTTATAGAGCCAATCGGAAATTTGCGACGCCGCATAGTGGGAAAGACCGGCAGCGGCAGCCAGCTCATCGAGTTCTTCGATTGTCATTCCGCACAGGTCTCGTTTTTCCATACGCTAAGATACTACCGGGCACATCGAAAAACCCACCTTTGGTTTATATAACTGAATGGGATTCCTTATAAAATCGGTTTTTTTTGTGTGTGCAAAGATTGACGCACCAGTTTATAGAGATGGCCTTCCTTCACAGTATCTTCACAAAACCCCCATCTGAGCTTTACAGACATAGAATATTCTCATTTTACATAAACATATTAAGGAGTATTTCATGAGAGCAAAAAATCGAACAGCTGGAATCCGGCTGGCGGTTCAAATCGGATTCTTCGTCCTTATAGCTCTAATCTCGATTAATCACACCCTCGAAGAGTCCGGCAGCGGCATACCGGTACTTGGATCTGCATCCCTTCATGCCCTTTGTCCATTAGGCGGTGTCGTATCGGTGTATCAGTATTTTGATGCCGGCAACATGGTAAAGAAAACCCACGAGTCGTCTTTAGTATTGATGTGGATCGGCTTTGCTCTGGCGGTAGTCCTGGGTCCGGTTTTCTGCGGCTGGGTCTGCCCGATGGGAAGCATCCAGGAGTGGTTCGGTAAATTAGGGAAGAGACTATTTGGTAAGAAATACAATCGATTCATCCCTTACAAGTACGACAAGTATCTGCGCTATCTACGATACCTGGTTCTGGCCTGGGTGGTATACATGACCGCCGCGACGGCGACCTTGGTTTTTGCCGCCCTGGATCCGTATTACACCCTTTTCCACCTTTGGTCGGGCGAAGTCGCAATCACCGGCATTATAATTCTGGCTGTTGTACTCGTACTGTCGCTGTTCGTTGAACGACCGTTCTGTAAATATGCATGTCCTTACGGCGCTCTTATCGGTGTATTCAATCTGTTCCGCATCTTCAAGATCAAGCGAAATGACACCACTTGTATCGACTGTAAGGCCTGTGATAAAGCATGTCCGATGAATATCCCGGTATCTACATCCGGCGTGGTGAGAGACCATCAATGCATAAGCTGTATGAAATGTACATCGGAGCAAAAGTGTCCGGTGCCGAATACCGTCAACATGATGACTGGAAAGTTTGAACC
>JABGPX010000218.1 GCA_018644745.1 Spirochaetales bacterium | reverse complement strand
CGATCGGAATGGTCACCGGTTCCGTGATAATCCTCGTGCTCTCCGGTAAACAGCATGAGATAGGGAATCTTACTGTCATGAAATATCACGAAGTCGCTGAAGGGCTGATATCGTTTTCCCATCAAAGTAATTCGAGTATCGTTTGCCGTCGCGTGTTCCTCCGCAATATCTCCAAGTCCTTCGGCAAATCCGTCTCCGTAAATCATGATGGGGTTGTCCGGATTTCTGCCGATCATGTCGAGATTCAGCGCAAAATCGATTTGAGAAATATCTATAAGTGACAAACTTTTCAAGGCGCGTGAGCCGAATAGACCCTCCTCTTCCGCCGAAAAGGTAATGAACGCTATCGGCCTTTGCGCCGGGGCAGCGGCAAATTGCTGTGCCAGCTCGAGGACACCGGCAACACCTGAGGCGTTATCATCAGCTCCATTAAAAATGGTGTCGTAAGTCTCCCCCGGTTCCTGAACGAATGAACCGATATGATCGTGGTGGGCTCCGACCAGAAGCCAATGATCAGCCAGCTCAGGATTTGTACCAGGTATATAAGCCGCGACATTTCTTACCGGCACTAGCGTGGGCGCGGTTTCCGGGAAATAGCTGAGGGTAACCATATTATCGTAAACAATCGCATTATCCGCGGCCTGCGTTCCGCTATCTACAGCTTTTTGAAGGGAGGACAAATCGCTTCCCCTGAGAAGCAGACCGGCGGTTTGCTGAGATATGTGAAAGGCTATAAACGGCTTTTCAGCGATTTCAGGCGTCGTTCCGGCATCGGCTCCGCCGGGAAAATAATACGCAGGGCGAATCCTGAAATCCTCGCTTTTAGCATGATGAAGAGGGTCGGTAAAGAGAAGCATGCCGGTAGCGCCATGGGATTTTGCGTTTTCCGCTTTTGTTTTGAATTCCGCATGTTTGCTGTGAGTTGAACCTTCAAAGCGGTCTCCGTTGCTGGATTCGTCAGGTTCATGCCGCATTATGAGAACGATTTTGCCTGTTGCGTCGAGATCCTTGTAATCGTCGTATGAATATTCCGGCGCGGTAATGCCATAACCGGCAAATATTACTTTGCCCGTCACCTCACCGAAATCTGAAAATTGGAATGGACGAAAGTCCAAACCCGGAATTGCCTGCTGGGTGCCATTTGAGGTTTTTATGAAGGTTAAATCCTCGTCGAAAGACCAACTCTCAAGCTCGAATTCAAGGAAGTAATTTTCTTCTTCCGGAAGCGGTGATAACCCCATGTCGGCGAACCAGCCGGCGATATACTCCTCAGCTGCATTAATGCCGTCGGTACCCAGGTATCTCCCGTTGAGTGTATCAGATGCCAAAAACGTGACATGGTCTTTCAGTTCGGTACCTCGAATAATTGTCTTGCCCTGATCTCCGCATGAAGCCGCAGTGAATGTTGTGAGGAGAATTGCTAGAGATACGCGAGGTATTCGATTTCCGGTCCCGTGTTTCATCAACTTTAATATACTATTCTGAGAAGCGCATCTGTATCGATATTGGAAGAAACCCAAGACTTTTCCAAAAAGCCTTTCCGCATGCATTGTTGGTAAGGACATCTACATCAATGATATCTGCTGCCAGGACCGAGCGCAGGCGGGAAAACGCGGCCGTGCCGATTCCCCGTCTTCTGAAATGTCTTTCGATATAGAACTGGCGTAGATAAACCGGCGTCGTGTCGGTCCGCACGAGCATGTAACCGGCGACACGGTTTTCATCAAGGATGAGAAAAGCCTGGTAGGGACCATCGACAAAGTCGTGCATCCGCTCCTCTAACTCGCGAAGGGTCATCTCATTTTCCGACTTTTCGTCGTCGATCAATCCCTTATTCATTCGAGCAAGTAGGGGAACGTCGGTTTTTGCGGCATTTTTTATGTATGTCATATCACCCTTTTTTATGAGGGATTCCACTAAAAAAAACCGGATGCCGAGCAAAAGCCCAGCATCCGGTTGTAAAGTGCTCTCTAAGCGCGGGCGCTGTAGGGCTACAGGTTGTTCAGGATATCCTGTGCCGCTACTCCCGCTTCACTCGAAGATCCAAGGTTAACCGCTTTCTGCAAAGATTGTTTCGCGTCGTTGATGTTGCCTAGGCCTTTGTGGCTTATACCCTGGAGCAGCAGGCTCATCTGAGTGGCTGCGTCGTCTCCCGCCAAATCTGACTCATACTGACTGAGCCATTCCGCAGCTTCCTGATAAGCAAATGTTTCGGTGAGCAGCTGTCCCTTAAGTAATATAAGATCAGTAAAAAATTCCGATTCCGGGTCAGGCTCTACGTAATTGAGAGATTCGATCGCGACGCGTAATTCGCCCATGAGAGCGTTGGCGAAGCTCAGGAAAAAAAGCACTTCCCCTTCTTCAGCTTCATCCGCGAAGTCGTATGCTTCTTCAAGAACTCCAACTGCGTCGGCATACTCGCCTTCCGAGAGAAATTCTTTTCCTGATTTGAGCAGTTCCGCTGTGTCTCCGCTCATCCATTCCAGTTCGTCGTCGGATTTTGCTCCGCGCACACCCATAACCGCTGTCTGGGTCTGTTTCGGTTCCTCGAGAATAGATTTGATTTTACTGCCGATAACCGAGGCAAGACCTACCGATCGAGACTCGCCGGAGGCTTTGAGAAGATCGGCTATTACATAAACTCCCGGCTTTGTGAGTGTAAGTTTGGTCCCCTGAGCTGCAAGCTCCACGACGGAGTCTTCATCTAGTCTGATGGTGTCATTCTCGGTAACCACTTCGCCGATTATGAGTTCGTACCATTCCCCGCCGTCTTTGATATCCAGATATCCGTCGAGATAATCTACTGTGTAGTCTTTCGCGACTGCAGGCAGGATCATTATAAACATAAGAAATACGGTAACTGCGAGAAATTTCTTCATAAGATACTCCATTTGGAATCTACTTCCTCTATTAATGTATCTCAATTCGTGACGATTTACAAACTTCCTTGAAAAAATCCTGCAAAAAAATGAACTAAATATTCTGAAAATTTGTCATATATGGCAAATTTCTAGCGGTTTTTTTTATCATGTCGACATTTGCCAGAAGGGTCGCAGTGGTGTCCCACGTACCGGATGTAAGGTTCTGCCGATAAGATTCAGGCATGCTAAAAGTAAAGGCTTTCCCATCCGCCATTACCGCTTTCTCTTCAAGGTTAATCTCGATGATAATCGACGGATTCTGCTCAATTCCATGCATTAAGTATTCAATTTCCTGAGGCTTCAGCATAATTGCCGGTATCCCCAGAGCCGTGCAGTTACCCGCGAAAATCTCCGCAAAAGACTCGCCGATGATAGCCGCAATACCCATACGCATAAGAGATTGAGGGGCGTGTTCTCGCGAGGAGCCGCATCCAAAATTCTTGTTGACAACGAGAACTTTCCCGTCTTTATATCTGTTATTATTAAATGGATGAGGCTTTTCACCCCCATCTTCGTTGAAGCGCTCATCAAAAAACGCATACTGCCCAAGCTCTTCGAAGGTGACACATTTCAGGTAGCGCGCCGGGATAATCCGGTCGGTGTCTATGTCGTCTC
>JABGPX010000826.1 GCA_018644745.1 Spirochaetales bacterium | reverse complement strand
ATCTGGGAAATGAACAGCTATGGCCTTGAGAAATTCAGCGGTAATTACTCGGCATATTCCATGCAGCGAATCGAAAGGAGAATTAGAAGAGAAAAAACTTTTGACGCAACTATGGAGTTTTTCACCAAGGAGCTTCATTTCATTAGGCGATACATCGATAAGAAAACCACTCAGGCTAAGGGGCGTATGAAAAGACTAGTGCGTCATGTAAAAGCTGTCGAAATCGGCGGCCCTGAAGCCTTGGACATGAAATGGAATGAATTTCTGTTGGAAAGCGGCGGAATATCCGGCTCAAAGTGGAGCGTAAATGAACTCGAGGAGCATATAAGAAAGCTCAAGGTCCATAATCCATATATAAAACCGATGAGCATGCGTATCAGAACTACCGACCATTTGCCTGAAAAAGTTCTGGCCGTTACCAATGCGGTGATCGGATATCCTAATAATGTGCTGTTTGTTCTGGAAGACGGCGCGATCAGCAATCAAAACCGGGTTGCGTTAATTGGACCGAATGGAACGGGCAAGTCGACTTTTTTACAAACTATTTTGGGAGATGTGACGGTGCTCGACGGGGAGGTTGTAATCGGCGACAGCATTAAGGTTGGATATTTTGCCCAATCCCACGATCTGCTTGATCCGGAGCATAGCGTCGTTGAAGAACTGATGTCTCATAAGACGGGTATGCTGGAAGCTGAAGCCCGAAGCTACCTGGGGGCGTATCTGTTCAGTAATGATGATGTGTATAAGAAGACGAAGAATTTGAGCGGAGGTGAGCGGGGACGGCTGAGCCTTGCGATATTGGCGTTACAAGAGGTGAATTTTCTCATCCTGGATGAGCCGACCAATCATCTGGATATACAATCCCGGGAAATCCTCGAAGACGCCTTGCTGCATTTCAAAGGCACTATACTATTTGTTACCCACGACAGGTATCTTGTCGATAAGATTGCGACGCATATTTGGAACATAAATCACGGCAGGATTGTTCCTTTTGAAGGGCCTTATGCGGAATACCGCAATTTCTTGATCGAAGAGAAAATTTCCAGAGAAAATCACAAAGGTCCAAGACAGGTCAAGCAATGGGTAAAAAAGAAAAAGATTAACCCGGTTGCTGAAATGAAAAAAACCGAAGAGAGAATTACAGTGCTGGAAGAGGAACTGTTGCATTTATCCAAACAGCTCGAGACCGCAATTGAAACGCACAATCAAGATAGAATCAAGGATTGGACCAGCAGCTACTTCGAAAAAAAGAATGAATTGCAGGAACTTCTCGACAAGTGGGAAGAGTTCTCCGCTATGTAGCGCACTTCGGAAAACCCACATTTTGTTCTGCCGACAATTTGATTCTTCTATATTGTGATGATATATGCAATATTTTATAAACTGCCTGCAGGGAGGGGGATGTGAGTACCGGCTTTTTTTTCTGTTCCTTGAGTAGTATCTTAGACAAGGATTTGGAAGCGGTGGTACTATGACGCTTCCTAAATGTGTTGGAGTTGATATGAGATATAGCAGAATCTTTCGAACTATTTTTTTAGCCGCAGGTCTGTTCTTTGCGGCCGTTTCGATCTCCGCTCAGGAAACCCAGGAGATCGACCCGGAACTAGCCGCTCGAATCGCGGAAATCACCATTCAGGAGGTTGTAGCGGATTTCGATACCGTTGCTCAGACGATATCCACCTCTTACGTGGATGAGGGATTCGGCGGGGTTGAGTGGGAAAGCCTGGTTACCGAATACCGTCCGAGAATTGAATCAGCCAAAGAACCTGAAGCGGCATATGGGCTTCTCGAGGAACTGATCGAACGGCTTGGAAACGAGATGACTTACGTGGTGCCGCCCTGGTTCAGACCCAGGCAGACCGAGGAATCGGATGATTCGGAAGACACCGGTATTGAGCTCGAGTACGCAGGAGTCGGCATAATGCTTCAACAGATGACTACCGGCGACGTGTGGGTGGTACAGGTCTTTTCCGAAACACCTGCGGAGAAATCCGGCGTGCTGCTTGGTGATATTGTTGCCGGAGTTGACGGATGGCGAGTGCCTGTGGAAGACGCGGTATCTCAAATTGCGTCGAGAGTTCGCGGTCCGGTGGGCACTGACGTCACGCTTACCCTTAGAGACCCGGATGGTTCTGAACGGGATGTTCCCATTACAAGGGGACGTATTGATCTGCGGCCTTCGGTGGAATTCCGGACTGTAGACGGGTCAATCGGATACCTGCGTATTCCCTCTATTACTGAAGAACTTGTGGATGAAGCATCCAAGGCTCTTCCGAAGCTGCTGCAGACCCGATATCTCATTCTTGATCTGAGAAATGTTTCCGGCGGGGGGATTGAAGCCATGTCCAGGGTTGCGCAATGGTTCATCGGCGCCGCCCAGCTCGGCGGATTTGTTTCCAGAGATGGTGCGTTCGGACTGCCCTTCCGAGAAGATGCTGTGGCTACATATCAAAGGCCGATTGCGGTGCTAATGAACTCCGGAACCTACGGAATCGGAGAAATCCTCGGCACAATACTTCACGACTATAAGAGGGCACGTCTTGTGGGCAACACGAGCGATGGCGGATTTCACCTCTATCAGACCGTGGAGCTCCCCAGCGGCGGCGCTCTCATAATGACCATCGGGCTGTATGTAACGCCCAAGGGCGATCTGCTTCCGATTAATGGAATTGAACCGGATAATCCGGTTGAACTGCCCGACCTTGCCACCGTACGCTCCGGAAAGGATGTGTACCTCGACGCGGCAATTGACATACTCAGGAATAATCCGCGTCTATGATGAGCAAGAAAACCCGGGATTTTTGGAGGAAGAAAATGCCGATAAGATTTTCGGCTATCCTGATAATCGCGTCTCTGTTTGCTGCAGTAGCGGCGATGAGTTTTGCTCAGGGAGAATGGGAGTTTCCCGATCAGCAGAGAAACGGCATAGATACAGAGGCATCACGACTCTTATCACCTGATAACGAGGGCATCCCTATCGCTCAGGTTACCGAGAAAGATTTGGATGAGCCGGAAATCACCGAGCCTCCACGGGTCGATAATTTTCCTGTGGTCTCTGCTGATGAAGCAGCAAAGCCCCGGCCTCGAAATCCTCAAAGGATTTTCGAGATTGTCGATCCTAGCGATTTCGCGGCAAAACTGGAATCGGACAAACTACTCCTGTCAGAAATAAGAAAAGACGTTCCGGAAGCGGTTGAAGAAGCCAGGATGTATCTTGATCGGCTCAAATTTCTTGCTGGAAAATCTGATCCTGAGCGGCTTGTGCCGCTGGTTAATCGAGTTCTCGATCAGGCTCCTATATATTTCGATTGGCTCGAACGGGATTTTGAGACGCAGGAAGAGCAGGTAACGGAGTACTACGTAGGCGGCGCTAGGGGATTTAATTTTGCGATAGAAAATTTTCGCAGCGCAGTTTTTTTTGTAATAATGAACAGGCTCGATGTTGCGGCGCGGGTAATATCGGAGCTGGATAATGAAAACCCGCAATAAGTTGAAATGGTGGAGAGAAAATAGATGAAGCGATATTTTGTACTAGTTTTTAC
>JABGPX010000825.1 GCA_018644745.1 Spirochaetales bacterium | reverse complement strand
CTGACAGGACGGTGTCAAGCGCCGACCTTCTCATTTCCGCGATAATATTTGTTCCTCCCACAACCGAGCTGTCCGATGCGGCAAGGTTGATGAGCTCTGGGGAAATAAGGTAATACGCCTTGCTGCCGGTTCGCTCGATTTGCGTGTCAAAAAACTCGAGGAGTTCGTCTGTGTTTTCCTTATCTGCGGGATTGTTCACCTGGCGTTTCGCCAGTTCAACGAACATAGGATTCTTCGCATCGATGGATAATATACGCAGGTTGTCATCGAGCCAGGCGCTCAAGCTCTCCTCGGTTGTGGTAAGGACGGACGTCAGAGAATCACCAGTCTGTTGTTTCACGGTATTTTTTATGCGGGTAAGAGCGAACAAGGTAAGTGAGACGACGACAATGCCTAATACTGCCATGATCACCGAACCGGAGATTACAACATGCTTGGTATTGAAAGAGATCGTGTCCTTCTTGGATCTCCTTAGAAAGATACGTAAGCTGAAAAACAGTGCGGCCAGGATGACGATTCCAATACCAATTTGCGTGAAGATGCTTTTGAAAAATCCACCTTCATCTTCGGCTTCGATCGTTCTTAACATCGCGTCGGAACTGTCTGCTGCGGGGATCTGGACCAGCCATTTAGATCGAATAATTTCCATTTCTTGAGGAGAGATGCTAGCGATTGCTTTCGAAATCGCCGATTGCATAAGCGGCCAGTCGTTCCGAATACCGATTCGCATGTTGGGAAGATCGGGATTCCCCAGATCGACCTCTCCGGAGATTGCGAGAGAAGTAAGCATGTTTTCTGAAATGAGATAACTGGCGACCGCCGCCTCGCCGACGGTAGCATCAGCGTTGCCGACGGTTACTTCCTTCAGGCATTGAAGAAAGTTGTCGACCAATAAGAGGTTCACTTTCGGATAGTCCTTGGAAAGGATCTCCTCGTAGAAAAATCCCCGCGGAACCGCTACCGTTTTGCCATACAGTTCCTCGATGCTTTGGTACCTGTTTGTAAACTTAGATACGATTACATTTGGATTTCTGATGTAAGGATCTGTGTATAGAATGTATTCCAACCGTTCTTCAGTTCGGACGATGTTGAGCATAATATCGAGCTCTTTACTCTTGATCATTCCTAAAAACTCGTTCCAGGTCGGCCCTGTAATATAATCAATTTCAAGGCTGAGCTTGTCTGCGACCAAGTTCATGTAGTCGATGGAAAAGCCCTGCGGTATACCGTTTGTAGCAAAGTTAAACGGCGGCCAATCGGTTTCGTTGTGTACCCGGATAACCGGATGGGTGAGAACGAAAGTAAGCTCATTGTCCGTAAGGGAAACGTCTATTTCGGAACCAGTTGAATAGCCGAGCCAGCGAGTTCGAAGCTCGTTCTGCTCATTATCCGGAATGGCCTTCATTCCTTTGCTCAGGATGTCTCGGAAGATTGCCCAATCGTTTCTTACTCCAAGATGAGCGGCCCTCGGCTGCCCTTCGTCGGCGCCAAGAGTACCTCCCGGGTGGAGGTTGCTGATCATGAGTTGGTTTAGGAGGTAGTCCACAACCGGCATAAGATCGATTGTGGCGTCGGCCTGTCCGCTGGAGACAGCCAGCAAAGCTTCTTTTGTATCGAGGACGCGGACAAGTTCGACCTGCGGGTGATCCTTAAAGAAATCTTCCCAGAAAAAACCTTTGGGAACCGCGAATTTCTTCCCGTAGAGGTCCTCTATGGAGCTTATTATCGGATAATCCTTACGGGTGTACAGACCCTGCGCGAACTCGAAATAGGGGTCGGTAAATTGAATGAATTCCGCCCGTTCCGCGGAATAAGCTATGTTTAAGATTATATCAAGGTCTTTATTTCTAATCATCTCCATAAAATTGTCCCAGGAGGGACCGGAGATAAACGCAACTTCGAAGCCAACTGTTTGTGCGAGTAAGCTAATGTAGTCTATGGAGAAGCCCCTTGGTGTGTTGTTCTTATTAAAATTGAAGGGCGTCCAATCCATTTCGTTGGACACTCTGATAATCGGGTGCTCTGCCAGCCATGCTTTTTCATTAGCGTTAAGAGCAAATTCCTGGGAATAGAGCAGAGAAATACCGGTAATAAAGTACATGAGAAATATAGTAATAATCAATTTAACTTTGTGCATGAGGAAATTGCTCCAATCATCCGGGCTATCTACGTATGTCTTAATTATTCAGGAATTTCCTAGAGAACTCAAGCCGCTTTTCCTTTCTAGTCTCCATTAACGGTAGGGAAATGGCCGAAGGCGCCAATTCGCTTGATTTTTTGTTCAAACCGATCGATGATAAAGGCTATATGGCAGAAGATAAAAAACCGACAATTTTGATTGTCGATGATACAGAAACGAACATCGATATACTCGTGGAAGTTCTAGGCGATGAATATGAGTTAAGCGTCGCAACGAATGGTCTCGACGCCATTGAGCTAGCAACCGAAGAGATCCCGGACCTGGTTCTTCTTGATATCATGATGCCGGATATGGACGGCTACGAAGTATGTTCGCGGTTGAAAAAGAATGAAAGAACCCGGGACATTCCGGTGATTTTTGTTACCGCTATGAGCGAGATAGGCGACGAGGCGAAGGGGTTTGACATGGGTGCCGTCGATTACATCACGAAGCCTATCAGCCCCCCAATCGTATTCGCACGGGTTCGTTCCGCGCTGACACTGAAAAAGAAGACCGAGGACCTCTCTCTGCTATCGCGCAAACTATCCAAGTACCTCGCCCCTCAGGTGTATGTTTCCATTTTTCGAGGAGACCAGGACGTAGCGATCGAATCGAAACGTAAAAAGCTTTCTGTATTCTTTTCAGATATTGTAAATTTCACTCAGACAACTGAAGGAATGGAAGCTGAAGATCTGTCTGATCTACTAAACCTCTATCTGGAAGAGATGGCAGCCATAGCTATCAACCATGGCGGGACTATAGACAAGTTTATTGGTGATGCAATACTGATTTTCTATGGAGATCCGCTTACTCGCGGGGTCCAGATAGATGCTCTGGAATGCGTCAGCATGGCTATTGAAATGCGGAGCAGTCTCGAAAAAATGCGGAATAGGTGGTTTGAACTCGGAATTGAAAAGCCTTTTCGAATACGAGCCGGCATCAGCACAGGATATTGTACAGTCGGTAACTTCGGCAGTAAAAACAGAATGGATTATACGATTATCGGATCTCAAGTAAATATTGCCGCCAGGTTGGAAAGCCAGGCGGACCCGGACCAAATTCTGATTTCCCATGAAACCTGGAGTGCGGTAAAGGACAAGATCCACTGCATCCGACTTAAGCCGGTGAGTGTGAAAGGAATCAGTCAACCGATAATCCCGTATCAGGTAATTGATTTTGTTGAGAACCTTAAGGGAGAATTATCTATAGAGACAATAGGTTCGCTCTCAAGCGAATGTGTTTCGGTTGCCACGGATGAAACGATCGGACGAACTATCGAACTGCTCGTAGCCGATAGCGGAGACGGACATGCGGTTCTTCTAAGTGCCCAGGATAATAAACCTTGCGGTATCGTATCTGTCGATCAGC
>JABGPX010000824.1 GCA_018644745.1 Spirochaetales bacterium | reverse complement strand
GCTGGGGCAGTCCGGGATCATCATAGAATCCGTAGGTGCCGCCGATCTTTACGGAGATATCAAAGATGAGAGGAAAACCCACGTCCTCTACATGGCCGAAGAGATTCTGACACCGCGGATCGCTAAAGGGCAGATTCGGCATAACCTCACCAATCCCTTTGCAGCCCCGGTCACGGTAGTGCCGAAGCCAGACGCCAAAAGGTGCGTCGGCCGAGTTCGTCATTCCGCGGGGATCTATATTACAGAAAGGTATAAGCCTTCCGTCGGAATTCTCGCACATAGTGAGAATATCTTCGTTCGACTGGGGCAGATAGTACTCCGGGCCGATCAGCGGCAGAAGCACGCCTTTTTCTATGCCGATCTCATCATAACGCCGGATAACCTGGGACGGGCTTGCGAATGTTACACGACCTGTCGCCGGAGGGCAGATTTCCCAGTACGCGTGCGCGTGTATGTCGATGTACATCCGTTCTCCCTAGCTGCGGGTTATTTCCTCATATCTGAAACAGCCAGTAATATGATCGTTTACCACCCCAACCGCCTGCAGATATGCGTATATAATTGTGGAACCAATAAAAGAAAACCCTCGTTTCTTCAGATCTTTGCTCAAAGCATCAGAAAGAGGCGTTGTCGCGGGTATCTGGCTGTGACTTTTCCATTTTCCGACCACCGGTTGCCCATCGACCCAATTCCACAGATAGCTGTCAAAGCTCCCAAATTCTTTCTGTAGTTCAAGAAAGACCTTAGCATTGCTCACCGATGAACGAACTTTCAATTTGTTTCTGACAATACCAGGATTATCGAGTAACGACAGGATCTTCTTTTCTCCATACGACGCTACTTTTTCCGGATGAAAATTGTCATACAGCTTTATATAAGCTGTGCGTTTACGAAGAATCGTAATCCAGCTCAAGCCGGCCTGCGCCCCCTCGGTTATGAGAAACTCGAACAGAGTTCTGTCATCGTGAACCGGCACGCCCCACTCTTGGTCATGATATGCGATATAAAGCGGATCATCCCCGGGCCAGCCGCATCTCCGGGTTTCCATAACCTCTATTTCCCCTGATCTTTTTTGTTAAACTCGAGGGACAGTGAGTTTATGCAGTACCGCAGACCTGTCGGATTTGGTCCATCGCCAAAGACATGTCCGAGATGGCCTCCGCACCTGCTGCAGACCACTTCCGTGCGTTTACTGAATAGGCTGCTGTCGTCGTGTTCCTCTATGACATCTTCGCTCAAGGGTTTCCAAAAACTCGGCCAGCCGGATCCGGAATCATATTTAGTATCCGACTCGAAAAGCTCTTCGCCGCAGCCCCCGCACAGATAGACGCCATCCTCTTTGTTGGTATTGAGTTCGCCGGTAAAGGCACGTTCGGTGCCTTTTTTTCGAAGCACCTTGTAGCGTTCGGCATCTAGCCGGGAGCGCCACTCTTGATCGGTCAAATCAAGTTTATCGGGTTTATCAGACATAAAAACTCCTTCGTAATACTGCTCTATTGAGATTCATATTGAAGACGGTAGAGAGACGCATACAGGCCGTCCTCGGCTATGAGTTCCTCATGGGTGCCGCTCTCGGCAAGGTGTCCATGGCTCAGCACCAATATTCGGCTGGCGTAGCGGATAGTGGAAAGCCGGTGGGCTATTACCAGGGAGGTTCTGCCCTCGAGCAGTCTTTCTAGAGCCGCCTGAACAAGTTTCTCGGTTTCGGTATCGATGCTGCTCGTTGCTTCATCAAGAACGATGATACGCGGATCACCAGCGAGAGTACGTGCGAACGAAAGAAGCTGCCGTTGTCCGGAGCTTAAATTCGCGCCGCCCTCCTGCAGCTCGGTGCTGTAACCATGAGGAAGTCTGCCAATAAATGCATCCGCTTCAACGGCCGCTGCGGCCTGACGAATTTTATCAGGCTCGATAGCTCTCCCGAGGGCAAGGTTCTCCTCGATCGAGCCCGAGAAGAGGAATACATCCTGTTGAACCGGCTGGACAGCTCCGCGCAGCTGAGACAGCGGCAGTTCGCGAATATCCTTGCCGTCTATACATATCGCGCCCTCCTGCACGTCCCACAACCGAGCCAGAAGATTTATAATCGTTGTTTTCCCGGCACCCGTATATCCGACCAGCGCAACAGTTTCACCAGGTTCCACGCTGAAACTGACATCTGTGAGAACAGGATCCTCCGGATTATATCCAAAGGTAACATTCTTGAACTCTATTTTGCCGCTGATATTCCAATAGTCATCAGCGGCCATTCCTGAGGAATTGGTCTTATCCGGGATAAGGGTGTCGGTGTCGAGAAGGTCAAATATCCTTTCTCCTCCGGCCATCGCCGACTGCAGCAATGTAAACTTCTCAGAAATATCCTGAATCGGCTTATAAAACCGACCCACCAGGTTGATGAATGCAATAAGCACACCGAGAGAAACAGCGTCGCGCATCCTCATTCCGGCACCGAAATAGATAATGAGCCCGATAGATACGGACGTAAACATATCTATGAGCGGCCGGAAATACGCCATAATCCGATTTTCCCTCAAATTCGCCGCTTTCAGTCCTTCATTCCTCTCAAGAAACTCATGAGAGCTTCGTTTTTCCCTCCCGAACATTTGAACAACATCCATTCCCGAAATATGTTCGGAAAGAAAGGTATTCACCTGGGCCACCCAGTGACGCACCTTTCGATACGCCTCTCTGCCTTTTTTCCTGAAATACCAGGTTGCCAGTATCGTAGGCGGTGTTGTGGCCAGAACGACTAATGCCAGCCTTGAATTAAGCGCAAACAGCGCAATGAGCACCCCGGCAATAACCGCAATGTCTTTGAGGAAGGCTGTGGCGATATTAGTAAACAGTTCACTCATAGTTTCAACGTCGTTGGTGACCCGGGTTACGAGACCGCCGATAGGGGTCCTCCCCAGATAGGAAAGCGACTGCTTCACCGTGTGCGAAAAAAGTTGGAGTCTCATATCTTTCATGACCCGCTGCCCCACCAGGGTCATGAGATACACCTGTGCAAAACTCGTGAGCAGGACACTCACCAGGAGCAGGAGAAACCGTACCGCAGCGCGTGAAACTCCCGTTATATCGTCTTTTCTCAATACCTGTTTTTCCGCAATCGACAGAAGTCTCATATCTCCGGTGCGAATAGCTCCATACGAGGATCCCAGGATGAACAATCCCGGTTTGGCGGTAAGAAGTTCCCGCAAATCCTCGGCTCTGCCGGTCGTTGAAAACACATACCAGGACTCATCGGTTAGAGCATTCCTCTCCCGTAATGCCTGCTTCTCATCACCCGGGAGCAGCCTGAGGGTATCTTCATGGAAATAGCGATAGCCGTCAATTCTGATATTGTCAATGGACGATTCGGCAATCGACATATCTCCAGCGACGTCAACAGGCACGCGGAAATAATGAACGACAATATTCGTGTCGATTGTTCGCTGCATGATAATAGGCAGCAGCAGTTCCGCACCGGTAGCAATAAGCAGAGCAAAAACCGCGATAGTTACAATTTAGGCAAACGGGGTGAGATATCGCAGAAGCCGTTTCATAACCTTC
>JABGPX010000821.1 GCA_018644745.1 Spirochaetales bacterium | reverse complement strand
AGGTCATATTGAGAATTGCAGGCCGAAATATGCTAAATTTGTGCCGGGAATTCTCATTTTGATCGATATGCCACACAGTTTCATGGGTACGGCCCTTAGGGATTCGTGTCAATGGATCAAAATGAGAATTCCTTAGTTTCAGGATCTATCGCGGATTTCTCTATCGGCGTCACGTTTCTGGTCTCGTTCTTTTATCGACTGGCGTTTATCTGCGAGTTTTTTCCCACGACATATACCGAGTTCGACTTTCACCAGACCTTTCTTCATATACACTTTGAGAGGAATAAGGGTGAATCCTCGTTCGTCAATTTTACGGCGGAGTTTCACGATCTCCTTTTTATGGGCAAGCAGCTTGCGTTCTCTGTCTGGCTCGTGATTATAAATAGAACCATGTTTATACGGAGAGATATGAAAACCTATCATCCAGAGTTCATCATTTTTAATGCGGCCATATGCATCAGAAAACGAAAAATTGCTCAGCTTTACCGATTTAACCTCAGTGCCTGCCAGAGCAATTCCGCATTCCATCGTCTCATCTACCTGATACTGGTAACGGGCTCGTCGATTAGTAGCGAGTACCTTTACACCAGTTTTTTCTTCCGCCATATCTAGTCCCTCACGAGAACAATACGGAATCCGGTGAAAGGCGTGCACCATTCCGGCGGTTGGGAACCTCTGGTTGCGGAATCGATTCTATCATCTTCGTTGCTGGCCCAGGATCCTCCGCGCACAACTGCTTCGGCCCCCGTATCATACGCTGTTGAAGCCGTAACCCTATCATTGTCCCAGGATTTTACGAAATAACCGGCTGGATGAAACCAGGTGGCGCACCACTCCCACAGACCCCCGAGCAAGTTCTCAACACCGGCTTTTCCGCTTAACGGCGGGGCCGTGCTTTGGTTTGCCGACCAATCAATTTCCTCAGATCCATCAAAAAGGCGGGAAGCCCATTCCCATTCAGTTTCCGTCGGGAGCCGGACTATGTAATCGCCGTATTTATCGGGAAGAGTAGTCTTAAACCAATTCGCGAATGCAGATGCCGCGTAAAATGAAACATAGGAAATCGGTGAATTATCATTTCCGGGTTCGATAAGAGATTGCAGATATCCTTCGTTTACAAGACCGTCTTCGATGAGCTGACTTTTATTATCGCTACGCCATTGAGGGGTTTGTGAAATAAATGATTCATACCATTCCCGCGTAACTTCTCCTTTTAACATGAACAACTCGGAGGTGTATTCGGGATGAAGCAGTTCGCCGTCATTTGCCTGGCCGACCGGCATTCCCATGGTGAAATCGCCTTTAGGTAACCGCACAAAAGGCAGCCCCGCAATAACAACTTCATTTCCGGGTATGAGGGTCTCCGAAGCGAGGGATTCTGTGCTTACCGCGTTTCGATAGGAGTCGATAGTTTTGGAAAACCAACTGCTTGAGCGGATTTGGGAGATTGTCTCTGGATTAAAAACCGCCGAAACGAGGAGCGGCAGGCTCTGGTACTTCTGTTTCAAAAGAGCCATTTTCCTTAAAACATGTACTATACTGTTCTGATTCGGAACCTGGTTACCCGATTCAAGCAAATTAAAAGCCCTGACGAAGTCTGCCAGAAAAATCTCGCCATTTATCGATGAGAGTACAGATTCGAGGAACCTCCACAACTCATCCTGACCTAAATCCGCGGCGAGAGCATCCGAGATCGTCGAGGAAATGAGTCTGGGCGGTTGGTACGATGGACCAAACTGATTTACAAGGGACCACTCCGCGATTTCCCTACGTCGGGCGGTAAGAAAACCTTCAGGATCGGTCAAAGAAAGGATTCCGCTATATCCGGCCTTTCGTTTCGCAAAAAGCGAGCCGATCAGACGGCCTGGCGTCTCAATTTCTTCCTCTATATCTTGAAAAAACGGCCGGCTGACTGTTACTACATGGGTGCCCTTTTCTACGAAAATTTTTGAGGGGGTAGAACCGGCATATTGGTTATCGATATATACCGCTGCAGATGAGGGCGTGGACTCGAAATTATAAAGCGTACCATTTCGTCGAATCCCTGGGAGAAAAAGAAGCAGAAATAGGACTACTACTGCCGCCAAACCGTATAGGATTGTAAGATAAAGCCCAGGCTTCAAACCCAGAATCGGCCGGAGTTTTACTTCAACTTCTGATATGTCTTCAGTCTCTTCTGTAGATTTCGCCATAGGCGGGCATTATATCAACAGTACTCAAATTGCTCCATAGCAGGCCCGCCGGCTTCTTGTCAGATTTAGGCCTTGTATGTTAGGTTCCATCAGGGAGAACGAATGGAAAGCTGGTATTTGCAGGTTACGCGTTTCACCGAAAACTTCCTTACCTGGAGGAAGCGCCGGAATCTTAGAAAAAAAGAAAGGCAAAAGAAACGCCACGTTATCATCGAGTGGATCGATGCTTTCCTGTGGGCCGCTTTTGTAGTATTGCTCATCAATCAATACTTGTTTCAGGCGTATCAGATCCCTACTCCTTCAATGGAAAACACGCTAAAGGTAAGCGACCGGCTGTTTGTAAACAAACTGGTATACGGTCCTGAACTGCTACCAGGCATCGGAAAGTTACGAGGCTTAAAAACGCCTTCACGCCATAAAATTATCATTTTTGAAAGCCCGACCTATATCTCGAAAGGTACTGCGTTCGACATAGCACAGCGGGTCTTATACATGCTCACCTTGTCTTTGTGGGATATCGATAAAGATGAAAATGGCGACCCGCGGGCTCATTTCCTTATTAAGCGAGCAATGGGAGTGGAGGGCGATCGTGTTAGAATTGGAAAAGGTAACGTAGAACTCATGCCGCCGGGGGTAGATGGCTGGCAGGCCGAAGACGATTTCGGCATTTATAATCAAGTTGACTATACGACACGCAGAATGATCAAGCCTTCAGATTACGAAGAAATGAAGGCGGCGGTGCGGCTGCGGGAATACGAAGATTTAGGTTTGACTCCCGTTCCCTCAGATGTTGAAATGGTTAATTCTGCTTCGAGTATTATGCACGATAGCTTTGAACGCAGCAAAATAAACAATCAGGTGCGCCATGAGCTTCAACCTCATGAAAGCCGATACCGCAGCGAATATACCCGTTATTCTCTCGGCTGGTATATTCCTAAAGGCTGGATATTTCCCCTGGGGGATAATCGGGACAATTCAAAAGACGGCCGCTACTTCGGGCCGATAAGGCTATCTAAAGTACTCGGTAACGCGAGCTTCATTTACTGGCCCATACCGCGAATGGGTGCAGCTAAATAACTGCATGGCTCCAAAAAGGAAAGATTTCAGACATTTCGGTCGGGCCCGCCATCCAGCCCGTCGCATAGTTCGGTTTTTGACTATATTTCTCCTGTTATTCTTTCTCGTCTACACCTTGGTTACATCTATGCTTCTCACTACATTTGCGGTGGAAACGAGCTCTATGGAACCCACGCTTAATAGCGGTGACAGATTCTTCTCTACACCATTGCTTTTTGGTGCCAAAATCCCTTTTACACAAAAAAACCTGCGCGGAATACGAGAACCTCGTCGGGGCGAGCTTGTTCTTTGCGCT
>JABGPX010000819.1 GCA_018644745.1 Spirochaetales bacterium | reverse complement strand
CTTTCATGGCGTCGTAGCTGCCGTATTCACTTTTAAGACTCAGTCCGCTGGATGGAATTACGCCAATTGCCCGCCAACCGGCGTCCGCCGGCTCCAAATATTCAGCAATGATATCACGGGCTCGAGGATTCCCGTCCGGACGAACGGCTCTTGGATACTCATTCTCAATTCTACGAATTCCCGCTTCTACTTGTAGTAGCAGCGCACGAAGACCTGCGAGCATATCCAGAGGTTCGAAGCCGGTAATAACACCGGCTATTTCATCAGCGAGAAACTTGTAGCCGGTTTCACCTATGATAATGGATACATGCCCCGGCAGGATAAATCCATCAAGATTGTGGCTCGAGTCCGAAAGCAGGAACTGCAGAGCAGGCGGTACAGTCTTAAACGCGGTGTAGAGAAAGATATTCGTCCTCCCTTCATCTATTGCTTTCTTAAGCCCAGCGACAACTACCGGGATTGTGGTCTCGAACCCGATCGCCAAAAAAACCACAGGCGCTTCGGTTGCCTTGCACAACTCGGGGAGTTCAGATGGTGAATAGAGTATCCGCACACGCCCGGAACCGAGATGAGACGACAACGTTCGGCCGTCGCTTCCCGGCACTTTTACCATATCGCCGAAACTGGCGACAATACACCCGTGCTTTTCGACGAGTGCAAGTGCATTGTCGATATATCCGGCTGGAGTAACACAAACCGGACATCCGGGTCCGGATATTAGACGAATAGAATCAGGGAGAAGCGAATGAATCCCGTGGCGCCGCAGAGCGACGGTGTGGGTGCCGCACACTTCCATGAGTCGTACAGGGCGACGGATTGTGGTTATCGATTTCTCAATATCCTTAACAATGTGGATGGCCGCAGCTGAATTCTGAAAACCCGAATCAAGATTCATCTGTAGTTTGGCTTAGTTTGTTGAACATATCTAGTCGAGTCTCAGCTTCCTGAAGATCTAGTTTTTCGATGGCATAACCTGCGTGAACAATTACATAGTCTCCCACGACAGCGGCGTCTAGAAGAGATATATCTACATCGAGCAGTACGCTGCCCTGAATTACAGAAGCTGTTGAATTGTCATTTATTTTTTCAATTTGCAATGGCACCGCAAGACACATAGTTGGCAACCTCCGTTGTATGAGGAGAATAGCATGGCAGCCCTAACGGCGCAATTCTTGAGATGAAAAGATTATTGCTGTGACCTGATCAAGCGGCACCGGTCTCACGGCGTCGCTTTTTACCAATAATCGAGGTCTAGTTATTCTTTTTTAGTTTCACATTGAGCGTGACAAGCAGATTCTTGGAATCAATTGGTTTCTGAAACACACCGTCGAGCCCAAGATCGGTAAAATCCACATTCTTTACCAACGTGTCGCCTGCGGAGGAAAGCATATATACCGGGGCGGTGTTGTCTAGAAGCATCAGCTCTTTTGCGAAATTCTTTCCGGCATCGATTGATTCCATCATCAGGTCAACGATAATGAAGTCGGGTTTATCATTCTTGTACTCGGCCAATCCATCTTCTCCGGAACGGGCTTGCACAACAACATATCCGTTTTTTTCTAGTACCATCCGCAATGAAAGCAGGACATCATCATCATCATCTATGCACAGTACTACGAATTTTCCATCCTTCACGATTTTTCTCCCATCATTTCTTCAATATTTCTGTCTTTCAGGGCCTCTATAAGTGAATCAGCCGCAGCCTGTAAATTGCCGGCGGCCTCCTCGGTCATGGTTTCCTTAAACATCTCGAAAGAATATCCGCGAACTCCAAGCATGAAACCCTTGGTTTTCGAATCGAACAGCTCCTCCGCAAGACCCAGCGCCTGTTCCGGGCTCACCGAATGGCTGCTGAAACTTTCTGTTCGCTTTGGTTCCACCCGCTGCACATCATAAGGCTCGTCGGCATTCACCGAAGCATCAGCAAAAACGACAATGTCATGTCTGGCGATATCGGCGGCATGCTCGACGGACAGTTGGTAATCGATATCCACGTTTACACCGGGAATATCCGCTTCCTCAATTATATCAGCGAGAGCCGGCCCTATACCGTCATCCTCACGGGCCGGATTCCCATATCCAATAACCAATATTCCACCGTCGCTCATCAAAGTACCGCTACTCCTTAACCTTTCGATCGAGCAGCAGCCCTTCGGCGTCATAAAGCTCAACTTCGAGCGGCATCTGGCCCATTGCGTGGGTCGCACAGGACAAGCAAGGATCATAGGCCCGGATGGCCACTTCTATATGATTGAGCAATCCTTCGGTAATTTCCTTTCCGGAGAGCTCATCTTCAGCGACCTTCTGCACCGCTCTGTTCATCGGTTCATTGTTGTTGGTAGTAGAAACAATGAGATTCGCCATAGTTATCTGATGATCTTCATTAACCTTGTAGTGATGAAACAAGGTACCACGAGGTGCCTCGATAAGCCCGACACCTTCGCCGCGGAAGTCGCCTTTCGCAACAAGATCAGTTCCCTGTAGATCCGGGTCGTGAAGCAGCTCTTTGATCTTCTCAATTGAATGCAATGTCTCAATCATTCGCGCCCAATGATAGGCCATGGTAATATTATTCGGCTTTCCATCCGTGAGAGCCATGAATTCTTTGCGTTCGGCCTCAGCTTCCGGCGTATCAATGAAATCGCAGGCGTTCACACGGGAAAGCGGCCCTACCCTGTACCAGCCATCTTCGGGACCGATGGATTTGATAAAGGGGAACTTCATGTAAGTCCAGTCTTTCACCTCTTCAGCTATGTAATCGAGATAATTTACATAGTCGATGTCGTCGATGATTTTATTTCCCTGTGCGTCGATGGTTCGCAATTTACCATGATAAATATCCATGGCACCGTCTTCTCGAACCAAAGACGTATGATTAGATTCGAAAGATCCGAATCCGGCAAGCCGTTCAAGGTTTTCAGCGGTATAATCTTTTGCGATTTTCAGTGCCCCTCGAGCCCATTCAATCATCTGGTCGAGATCTTTAAGAAAGAAATCTCTTTCTTCAATGGACAGATTCTTGTTGATCCCGCCTGGTATCGCGCCGGTGCCGTGAACTTTTTTACCGGAAGTGGCCTTGATTATTTCCTGGCCATACTTCCTCATCATGACACCCTGGACCGCCAATTCAGGAAACTTCTTGGCAACACCTATTACATTCCTGATCGCCGGATCGGCATCAAAGCCAAAGAGAAGATCCGGTGAAACAAGATGAAAAAAGTGCAGTGCGTGAGATTGAAAGAACTGGCCGTAATGCATCAACCGCCGCATTTTTTCAGCGGTGGGAGGCAATGTATCTACTCCGGCCACCATGTCCATCGCTTTCGCTGCCGCGAGATGATGGCTAACAGGGCAGATGCCGCAAAGACGCTGAACCAGAACGGGAGCTTCCCAATAGGGGCGTCCCTGAACGAACCGCTCAAATCCGCGGAACTCCACAATGTGGAGCCGGGCCTGCTCAATTTTATTATTTTCATCGAGCAGTAGAGTTACTTTGCCATGACCTTCAACGCGGGTCACCGGCTCAATAGTTATTTTTTTTAGATCTGTCGCAACCGTAGACATATC
>JABGPX010000816.1 GCA_018644745.1 Spirochaetales bacterium | reverse complement strand
CTCGTTCAGAATACCGCGGCATTGAGAGAGCTCGCCTCGATTAATAATCCGGGAGCAAGAATCTTGGGTCTGAACTTTGAAGGACCGTACCTCAACCCAAAGTATGGATCACGAAGAGACAACGTTCTTCTTCCCGATCCGGATCTATATGAAAAAATTATAAATGAAGCGGGTCCTCTGGCCAAGATTATGACGGTTGCTCCCGAGTTAGAAGGGGCGAGAGAACTCATCAGTTTTCTGAATAAGCGGGGAGTAATCATTTCCGTCGGGCACACAGAAGCCAATGAAGACGAATTAAACTTCGCAGTACATCACGGTGCACGGCTTGCCACCCACATGTACAACGCAATGGGCCAGCCGATCCAGGAGAAAGGCGGAGTAAAGCCAGTAGGGCTGGAAGAGCGGCTTCTCGGTATGGATGAAGTTACCGCGGAGATAATCGCTGATGAGCGGGCAATTCATGTTGCGCCTTTCCACTTGAAAAATTTATTAGCGATAAAGGGATATGAGCGGGTTATACTCATTTCCGATTCAATACCGATGACTGGTACAGACCAAAAAGAATATACCAGCGCTGATGGCCGAACATTTATTCACGACGCAGATCTGCGGATTGTGAAATCGACTGGTGACATTTCAGGAAGCCTTATTACCCTGGATCTTGGGGTGGCAAACATGATGAAACATACCGGAGTACCGCTGGCCCATGCGATTACGATGGCGAGCTACAACCCGGCTCGTCTTCTAAAGCTCGATCACCGCAAGGGTTCTATTTCTATCGGAATGGACGCGGATCTCATGGTAATCGATGAACATATGAAGGTTTACATGACTTTCGTTGAAGGAGAACCTGCGTTTAACGAGCTCACGGCATGATAACCCTTATTACCACCTTCACGACGGGCGGCGCGGCAAATATCGGCGATCTGCTTATCGAGGAATCACTCCGCGGTATCTTAACTTCCGCTGGTATACATGAAGAAATACTCACGGTCTTTCGTGAAGATTCCCTGGATCCAATTCTCGAGAAGGTAAATGCTTCGAGAGCTGTCCTGCTTCCGGGTTTCGCAATTCGCGATACTCCGATGTATCCCGGTACCTATCGCCTGACCGCCTCGCTTTCTCATCTAAAGCGCCCGCTCATTCCGGTGGGAGCCAACTACAATGTATATCCGGGAGATCGTCTCTCGATTCAATCAACCAGGTACTCCAGGGAGACACTCAATTTCCTGGATTTTGTGGCCAAGGGTGCAGGGGAGATCGCATGCAGAGAATGGCACACCTGTGAGGTACTCGAACGTAATGGAATCGGCCCGACCACGATGATCGGCGATCCTGCCTGGTATCACCTCCCGAGTTTAGGAAAACGGCTTAAACGCCCTGGCTCGATCAAAAAGATAGTGTTTACCCCTCCGTTGAGCGGATACTACAGCCGCCAGGCCGTGCAGCTGATCGAAATGCTGGCAGAGACCTTTCCCGCTGCGACCCGACTCTGTGCTAATCATCTCAAAGACAGCACTTCTCCGGATGCCGCTGCTTCGGACACAGGGACAAACGCCGTGATGAGCGCGGAAGTGGCACGAAAGAATGCGCTCGTAGCGAACGCCGCCCGGAAATACGGGTTTAGGATACTGGATTCTGACGGCACCACGAACCTGCTGTCTGAATATGACTCCTGTGATCTGCATGTCGGTTATGAGTGTCATGCTCACATCGCCTTCCTTCGGAAACGAATCCCGTCCGTTCTTATTCATGAAGACGCACGGGGCGTCGGATACTCATATACCCTCGGAAATGCCGGGTTTGACGGTTTCATCCGTGCTGCGGGAAGCACTCAACATAGCGGTGCGAGCATGATAAGAAAAAGGATAACCTCCGGATACGCAACTACCCAGGATGAAATAGCCCTAGCATCACCGCGGGAAGGTCTGGCGGATATGATTCGTCGTTATATCATCGAGGAAATTGAATCTGACTGGACCCGGCTATCGAGAATACCGGATGTGATCGACCGCACATATGAAAAAGCTATGGAGCCGTTTATCAGGGCCGTTTTCAGGTAATAAAAACACCGCCTGCAAAAGTAGGCGGCCTCTACGGGCGGGTATTTTCCGACGGCGGATACGATGTCTTTCGTGAAAAATTATGATTTAGATCAGTTATCTAAAGATCTGAGAAAATACTCCTCATTGGTGACTAAAAAGGTCTCCTTTATGCCGGATGTTATATAGACTTCCCGTTCCTTCGTGATAAATATCCCGTCGAGAGAGGGTATAGTTTCAAGCAGCCCAATTCCTTTCGTGACACCAAGGGCAAAAGCGATAGTGGAAAACACGTCGGCAACGATACCCCGGTCCGCAATAATGGATATACTCACTATTTCGTTTTCGACAGGAAATCCGGTAACAGGATCAAGGATGTGATGATACCGGATACCGTTTCTTTCGAAGTACCGCTCATAAATTCCGGATGTAACGACGGCTCCTCCTGAGAATTCGACGGTACCAATCGGTTTACCCCTCGAGTCAAAAGGGTCCTGGATACCTATGACCCAAGGATCGCCTCCAGACTTTCTACCGAAAGTAACGATATTTCCGCCAAAGTTCAGAATCCCTGTTTTAAAGCTCAAATCCAGGAAATAATCTTTTACCCGATCCGTCGCATATCCTTTTGCAATCCCGCCGAGATCAACAGCCATCCCGGTCCGGTTCAGAAAAACCGAAGAATCCCGCCGGTTCATCTCGACATCACGATATCCAATAAGATTAACCGCCGATTCTATTTCGACCGTCGACGGAATCTGGGCAAACTCGGTTCCAATACCCCATAAATCTACAAGAGGCTGCACAGTTATATCAAACGCTCCGTCACTGAGGGCGGAGTACTTGAGGCTCTCTTCTATAACGAAAAAAGTTTCCCCGGATACAATCACCGGCGCGGATCCGGCGGCTTTGTTGATCAATCCGACTTCCGACCCGGTAATACTTACGCTCATCTTCGATTCAATTTCGTCAACCAGATCAAAAGCGCCCTTGAATGCCGCCTCATTGCTCCGGCCGTACAGGGTGATGGTACACACTGTTCCGAGAGCAAAATGGGCATCTGAAAACCGCTGTTCTTCTTTGCCTCCGGCGAAGAGAATACCGGAAACAAGGAAGAGCATTCCAGCAATGATTGCCCGATAGTTGCTATTGCGGTGAAGGGATGAAGTATTCACGCTATCTTTCTAATCTATCGCCAGTTCATACAGCATGCAGTCTCCCTGGTACCCGCGAGATCCGCCCTTATTGTGCCTGGTCATGTGAAGTTTAATCGTTCCGGCAATCCTGTCCTCCCGCGCGTAGAAGTTTGACATGTGCAGGATGTCACCGTCTTCAGCTTTCCTGTCATCTATAATAGTCAGCGTATCCCGCAGAATAAGACCGGCGGCAGTATCAACTTCTGCTATTACCATGGGATATCGCGGTAGGTTTCCGATTGGGTTTTCGCTTACGATATTGCCGATCCAGAAGATCCTGCCCGAAGAATGAGAAACGAGCTGGGAGCAGGAACTGGGTGAATAAAACTTATCCCC
>JABGPX010000989.1 GCA_018644745.1 Spirochaetales bacterium | reverse complement strand
AATACGCGGATTTCTCAGAGATGATGAATATCGCGCTCTCCAAGCTGCGTTATTGCTTCGTCCGGAGCAGGGATTACTGATACAGGGAAGCGGTGGATTGCGTAAGATACGATGGGGAACGAGATCCGGTGGAAAACGTGGAGGTCATCGTATCATCTACTATTGGGACGGGAAGAGTGAAACCTTCTACATGCTGTTCATCTATGCAAAAAGCGAGCGGGAAGATCTCACGCGCGAGCAAATCAAAGCGCTTAGAGAAATTGTTCGGGAGGAATTTAAATGAGAAAGGATGAATTCAATCAACTTGCGGAAAGCGTCCGCCAGGCAGGTAAGATTCGCAGAGGCGAGCTGAAACCAGGTCGGATAATTGAATATCAACCTACGGATATTAAAGCGATTCGACTCAAACTCGGGAAATCGCAATCTGAATTCGCGATGATGATTGGCGTTAGCAAAGCTACACTTCAGAACTGGGAGCAAGGAAGACGTATGCCCGGTGGACCAGCACGAGCACTATTGAAGGTTGCGGAGCACGACCCAAACGCTGTTGCGGAAGCACTGGGTATCTGAGAATTTCACGTGCTTCGACTGGATGCTATGTCATAGAGCGCGTTCAACAAAAGCATGCAACCGACGACGCTTCGCACCGCAGTTGATGCTCAAACGTTATGTTGCACCGGTAATTGCAGAAAAGTCACAAGGAGAGAAGAACGTGGACGTAGATCGAAATGGTAAGGAATCTAAGAAAAAACGAGTTGGCATGATGGGGCTTGGGATAGCTATTGGGATAGGTGTAGGAGCTACTCTGAGTTTAGCAGTAGGCAATACTGGAACATTAATAGCAATAGGAGCAGGAGTTGGTGTAGCACTTGGTGCCGGACTTGGTGCCGCAATTGACTATAGACCTAAGAAGAAAGAGTAGTTTCGAAAAAGAAAATGTGCTCGTAATTGCGGACTTCATGTCGCCATTGCCTGAACGCCGAAGCAGAATATAATAACGCTTGACGTTATTTACGCTCAACGTTATTATATGACTGATGATAAATTCGTTCAAAGATAGCGATACCGAAAAGATCTGGAACCAGATTTATATCAAAAAAATGCCTAATGATGTACAGCGAGTGGGCCTGAGGAAATTGATCATCCTACATAGATCGAAATCCCTGAACGATTTGAAAGTTCCGCCTGGAAACAGATTAGAAAAATTGCGAGGAGACAGATCGGATCTGTATAGCATTCGAATTAATGATCAATGGCGAATTTGTTTTCGTTGGAATAATGGAATTGCTGATGACGTTGAGATATCGGATTACCATTAATAGAGGAGATAGATATGAACCAAATACCGAATATCACACCGGGAGAAATTCTTAGAGAAGATTTTCTACTACCGATGGATATTTCCGCATATAAATTAGCGAAAGACACAAATATGCCTGCAACTCGAATTTCTGAAATACTGAAAGGCAGAAGACGAATTACTGCAAATACGGCCTTGAGGCTGTCGGCATACTTTGATAATTCTCCTGATTTCTGGCTCGGAATACAAGATGAATGCGATCTGCGAAAGGAAAGGAAGAAAATCGAAAGGGAACTTAGTAAAATCTCCCAAAGCGTAGCTTCATAGCGCTTTATTGGCAGATAGCAAAAAAAGCATCTATTCAAAACTTATGCAATACGTAAGGAGATATATGGTATCATTAAAATGATGATGTGGTAGCAACATAACAAGAAAATGGAGCTGACGGCTTTTCTGTCACAATTCTTGCATCTTTTTCGGGGCAAAGCGAAGAAGCGATAATGCAAGAATTGCGCCAGTCCGACGTAGACGCCGGAACAAAGCCGCAGCTCATTTAGACGTAATGCGCATAGAATATTTGACAAAATGTTTATACTATTTCTATGAAAGCAACTATCCAAAAATGGGGCAATAGCCTCGGAATAAGGATTCCCAGCATAATGGCCAAGGATCTTCTGGCAGAAAATGGCTCCGAGGTCGAGCTAATTGAGGAAACGGATAAGATTATTATTCAGCCTAAGAAGCACATCCAATCCGGATGCCAGATACACGCCGTCGACGACGCCTTCCGGTGTAACACTTTTCCAGCTGACTATAAACGGGACCGTCGCCGCCTCTTCGTACACCATGAGTTTCACGACCCAGCGATGAGCGGTATCGATTTTTGGCATACTCATGAGACACTGCACTATAGCAAAGTTTCGTGATGGATGTTGAATGTAGAAGAGCTTCCCGTTGAGGCACGAACGTACATCCGAGAGCTTGAAGGGAAGCTCGAAGCTGCTAACACATCCTGGAAGACTAAATACGACCACCTAGTTGATGAATACCGACTCTTGCTCTACAAGCGATTTGGCCGTTCGAGCGAACGGGAGGACGTAACCCAAGAGCTTCTCTTCTTTCACGCTTCTTGTGGTCCTGCGTATTGCTGGAGGTCAGCTTTAGGCCGGGCGGAGAACAGCTTTGTAGTACTATCCGCTAAAAACTTGTTTTCCATGCACATTTTATCCTTCAACCACTGAAACTTTTAACGGACAGCTTTGTACTCCTATCATTAATTATTATTTTTATTCCCGCTTTTTTCTATGGCCTGTACATCATCGGCACATACTCTTTACACCGTTTCTCCGTGAAAATTTTCTTGAAACGGGTAAATCTCTGGATACCATCTTCAAGCGGCACATTGACCCAATCGTCACCGATGAGAGGTTTGGCGTATTTAACGAAATCGTCAGTCACATCATATCTGCTTTCTGTGATCCATTCCTGCGGTATCTCCCGTACAGAGTTCGCAACTTCAGGTAAAGAAACCTTGTCGTAGTAGGCTTGATAGGTGTCTCCGGGCTTACGCAGAATGGTGGACATCCAACCCGTTCCGTCCTTGAGAGCCACTTCAACTGCATGCCTTGCAACAAGAAAAGCTTCCTCGAGATCAACATTGGAGGCAAGCACCGACACCATACGTTGCTCAAGCCCGGAAACATTGCACCACGCCGGTCCATACTTGGAAAGCTTCTTTGAATTCAAATAGTGGCAGACAATTGTGCTGTTCGTGCGCCCGTGAGGATCTTCACCGTCGGTATGCCCAAAGGCGTCGGCCTTATCGCTGAACTTTATGAACTCCTGCCCTCTGTTGACAATAACAATACAACGCCGGCTTTGTTTAAGCTCGTCACTGACGCAGTCAGCAATTTCCTCAAGAGTAAATTTTGATTCCGGCAAATAGATATGCATCGGTATTTCACGGTTTGGATCTCCCAGCCGGGCAGCGGCTGGAATGAAACCTGTGTCGCGGCCCATTGCCTCTAAGACGATGACGGGATTGTGCGTGCAACAACCCAGACTTTCCTGATTGGCATTTTGGATTATATAAGCCCAATAACGAGCGATTGAGCCATACCCGGGGGTATGGTCGAGGTTCGTGAAATCCTGATTGCCCACATCATTATCAACCGTTTTCGGAATTCCCACTACGGTAAGATCCAGCTGTTTTTCTTTAGCTAAGTCGGACAACTTATTGGCGGTATCCATAGAGTCATTGCCGCCATTGTAGAAAAAGTAGCCAATA
>JABGPX010000814.1 GCA_018644745.1 Spirochaetales bacterium | reverse complement strand
ATTCTTTCTAAAATCCTGGAATTACTAATTTAAAGTAAAGGCAAGATCAATAGAAACATCGGAGTAATTAGCTTTGCCCCTAGGATCTTCAAGCATGTCATAGTTCGAAATTTTTCCTAGTTTTTGTAATTGTTGCCTTTGTTATCCTCAGGCGAGCCGGGGGTGGAAAATTCCCCTGGATTCAGTTTTACACCAAGGGTAAAGAGTCGGGATTCAACTTCAAACAGCTCAATCTCTTGAGGCGGGTGGCCGTAGAAAATCATTTGGGAAATCCGACCTCACTATTCTGGTCAATTCGTCAACTGGACAGGTCGATCCGCGGTGTGATTATTAGTCTCCGCGCAGAAGGCAAGGAGTCTGACGAAACTAGCGTCCTTTTTGTATCCAAGCTGCTCGATTTCCGGAAAAAAGTAGAATTTGCCCTACCGAAAAATCGTCTTGGGCTCAAGTCCACGAGAAAACTCTCGACCCAGCAGCGCATAAAAATCACTCTGCCGGGGATTGGTCAGTACAATTCGCAGATAGTTGAGAATTTGAGACGATATCTTGCCGTTTCATACCCGGAAGGGCCGGTCCTTCCGGACGACTTCACATGGCAAGCGAAAAAAATAAATGTATTTTTCTGGAGAATCGACGATGCCGGGTATGTATTCGAATCTCGGGTGCTCGAGGATTTTAAAGATCAAGACTATCCTATTCTCCACTTAACTCAATCCGACGGCCTTATTCGAAGTCAGAAAAGGCGTTCGATACGTATCGATGTCAATCGTCCCGCGAGGATTTATCCTCTCGCAAACACTGCTGCCTCGAATGATCTGGTAGAGGAAACACCGGGGCTCAGGTGCCGTCTCATGGATGTTTCGGAAGACGGCTGCGCTATTCTCGTCGGAGGAAGAGCGAAGGTAGGGATGGTTATAAAGGTCCAATTTTCCCTCACCGAGGAACCGATCGCGATGCCCGGAATTGTAAAGGGAGTAACCTTTAACCAGAAAAAGAACCAGTCACGGCTGCATCTGCAAGCGCTGCCGATTAGACCATCCACAAAAATTAAAATTCTCTCATATGTCTATAATCTGTTCGGAGAGCGAGAAGATGGGCGCTCAACCATAATTAGGCGTTAAACGGTTCATTCTAAAAGTAATTCTCATTTTGTTCATTGTTTTCATTCTAGTAAAAGCATTGAATTTTTCTCCATTATCGATGTACATTATAGGGTAGTAAGCGGAATTCTGTAACGTACGCAGAAATATTTTTGTTTGTTTGTAGAATCTGCCGCGTGCTGAGGTGTTTATGAGTCGAATTCTGAAAATATGTCTTGTGCTGCTGGTACTTATTTCCGCTGCCGTATGGGCGCAGAACAACGAGGAAGTTCTCCAGGCATTTCAGAAAAACTTTGTTAGAGCAAATCTCACTACCAAGATACAGGTACTTCAGGATGCTTCTGTTCAGCAGCAGGTAGATATGGGGCCGCTGTATCATCAAGCCCTCGATTTTATCATTGATAATGCCCGCCATTTCGCGAATGATCTTGCAGCTCGCGAACTCGCAGTCCTCTCGGTAAGGCTAATTGGAATTTCGGGTTATGAGCAGGCCCTTTCTTCTCTTTGGGAGCTATTCGCTCTTGACGACAACACTACAATAAGGATTGAAGTTCTCAATTCATTTGGGAATCTCACACCCGCCGATCCTCAAATTGTCAAGAATCTAAATAACTGGCTGGCTGGTCAGAACGATCTCTTACGCATCGGTGAAGAGGTCGATTCCAAGGTTGTCGAAGAGGCCGTTGTCGCTCTCGGGTATATTGGCGATGACAGCTCTTTTCCGGTTCTCTTTACCGTGAGTATTCTCGGCGGTTCTGATGAGATAGATCGTAAGGCTCGCGAAGCCTTGTATTCCATCGAGGGCGATTTCCGAGAGCTCATTTTACGGGTAATCGAAAACAATACGCCCGGAGAAAAGCTTGAAGCCCTGAGAATAGGGCTGAATGATGAGGATCTTTCCGATGGGGACAAGGGAGATATTGCAGAAATATCTCTTGGCAAAGGGCTGTACGAACCCGCCGGGCAGTCTATGGATAAGGAGTTTCTACGCCAGATTCGCTACGAATCTATCAGAACTCTTACCAATCTATCCTGGTCTTCTGCAACCGACGATGTTATCGCGCATTTTGATTTGACACTGCAGGAAAAAGTTCTTGGAATAGGGCGGACTACACACGTCCTCGAGGCGATACAATGTCTCGGGTCCATGAACACACATGAAGCAGCCGTGCGGCTTGCCCTGTATCTAGATCTGTTAAACTATGATGTTGAAGACGGAAAAAATGTTGAAGATGAAATCGTACTCGCGGTCATTCAGGGCCTTGGCGATCTCGGCGACAGCGTTGCCTTCGACTATCTCATCTACCTTGGATACCTCGACTATTCCGACAGCATCAAAAAGGCCGCCAAAGACACTCTCAAACTCTGGCTGTAGAAAGCCGGATTTTTCATTCCTGGCATTCTGTCTTCTCCGTTTACGTTATCCCGTCTGCGTAGCAGTTCCGATGTTGACCACCGCATATCTCACTCTTCCATTCAAGATTGATTCGACAGCTGCCTGCGCTCTTGCAGCCCTTCTGCTGTTGTTGAGCATCTCAGCAGCCATAACGCTATCGTCCCTGCGGGAAGCCCGACTCTTCGGGCTTCTCATCGGATGTATGGCTTTTGGCTGCTTTCTCGGATTATTGAATATCTACCAGCGACAGTTGGAGAATTTTGCTCCCGGGCTGCCTCCGGAATGCATATCCTGGGTTGAAGGCAGACTCGATCAGGATGCGGTACCTTTGGCTGGAGGAAAGAGTGGGTTTGTTGTCGATGTTAGGTCAGTCGGAGATGACTCCGGGCGAATTGCATCTGCCAACGGAGTTGTCAGAATTTTCTCCGAGCAAGAGTCGGAACTATATTGGGGTTCTGCTGTTAAAGCGGGAATCAGCGGTTTGGCAAAAAGGGCGGGCGGCTGGTCGGCATTTCTATCGGAACCCGTTATTCTGGGTGAATGGAAGTCCGGCTTTCTTCGGCGCCGGGCCCGACTGGCGGCAAAAATACGGACCAGGATCAAGGGCGAAACCGGCGCGGATTCAAGTTTTCTGCTTGCTCTCATCCTCGGTGTAAAGGAGGATCCCGCGGATCCTGTGATGGTCCGCTTCAGGAGGGCGGGGGCGTCTCATCTTCTTGCTTTGTCGGGCATGCATCTGGCGATTATCGCCGGATTCCTGCTTATGCTTTTGAAACCCTGGTTGGGTAGGAAACGAGCATTTTTCCTGAGCCTTCCGCTGATAGCTGGATATGTATGTATAGTAGGCTTACGTCCCTCACTTCTAAGAGCCGGTCTTATGTACTTTCTTTGGGGCGTAACCCGCGGCACTGAAAGAAGTGCTGATTCTCTTTCCCTTCTCGCGGTAGCGTGCATAGTTATCACTGCTGCGGATCCGGCGGCGGTCACCGAGCTTTCATTTCAGCTCTCTTTTTTAGCGATTTTGGGTATCTTGATTATCGGCAAGAGATGCGCAGTCGGTTTGGCGGGATTCCTGCCTCGATGGCTGGCGAC
>JABGPX010000620.1 GCA_018644745.1 Spirochaetales bacterium | reverse complement strand
TGAGCTTCTCATTTATACAAATTTATACGTGTAAAGTCAACGCAGGGGCAGCGCAGGGGCAGCGCAGGGGCAGCGCGTGGGCAGCGCCGGCGCAGTGCAAGGACACCGCAGGGGCGGCCCAGGGGTAATGCCCCAAAGCTTGCTAGATCCGCGCAAAAGCTATCGAACTTTTATAAAATGACGCTCAAGGTACTTCATTCGGCTGTTCGCGACGTCGAAATAGATGCTGGCCGGATACTGATCGACAACTACAGCATAATTTTCATGAGCCTGCTTTTCATCTCTTATCATTTCCAACTCAAACAATCTGCCAAGGGTATAGAATACATTGTCGTTCCCTCTCCGACCGGGGAATAAATCGAGATACCTCTTCAAACCTAGCACCGCTAAATCCGGGTATCCTGCGGCACCAAGAGTATCCGATAGCTTTATAAGCAGCCCTCCGGTCTCCGCGGTTAATAGGGTCAAATACGCTGGGAAGAAGGGACCAATAGATGAAAACTCTCGCATATTTATGGCATTTTCTACCAATTCCAAAATCGACGGTGTACTTTCGATCTCACCAGTCGGCTCGGTAACAGCAGCCTGTTCGATTGTCCTCGAGAAATGATCCGGATTCACTACCTGCACCTGGACCATCTCTTCGAGAAACCCTCCGGCCAGGCTGTCCTGGAATTGAAATTTCAAATTGAAGCTGCCAATTTCTTCAGCATCAAAAGTAAAATTGGTTTTCCCGCCGGTGATGTCCCGCGAAACCAGATCAATCCCTCCGCTGTTCGGCCAGATTCCTGTGAAGAGCCAGCTATTTCCTTCGAAAGAGAATGAGATAGTGCTTCCAGCATCCGCAAATATAGTTCTAATGGCAGGATTTGTATTCTCCGGCGTCGAGGATTGCGGACTTGCCGGCCTCACAGTGGATGTTATTTCCGCTGATGCTGAAGGTACAACAGCCGGCACAGGCTCTGGTGCACGTCCAGGTGCCGGTGAATCAACCTCAACATGAGTGATGCTGATCGGATTCTCTTGAGCCGCAGGTTCCTGTGCGGGAACCGCGGCCGCATCTAAAATAGCAACGGATTTTTGCGGGGAAATAATCGAAACCGCAGGTTCCGGCGGCACCAAGGGCATTATGAAGTTTTCTTCCGCGGGTGTAAGGTCTTCCCTGATAAGTACCACAGACGGCAGCGCAGATATAGCGGGAACGGCCTGTATCTCATTGATAAATGGTTCCGGTAGAAACCGAATGCCGATAGTTTCCAGCGGCGGTGTAACAAATAGTAGAAGTGAGACAGCCGGCTTTTCACTGATCGCGGGACGATATTCCCCAATTGGTAAACTCGTACAAGCGGATAGGAAAATAAACCAGACAAAAAGGATGATGTATCTTTTCAAGGCAAATTCTGCACAAAATTGTCGATAACCTGGTTTGATTCCCGTTCCAAAACATTCACGCCAATTTCCGCGGGATCGATCCAAAACTGGCGAATCTGCTCTTCGTTCCACCTCGAGACTGGTTCCCGAAAAAAATACCATCTCTCCCCTCCTGTGAGCGTAAACTCTTCGGGTATGATAATATCCGTGATATCGGGTATTTCATTCTGAACAAAAGCATCTTCGGCGGTCATCTCCGAAGCCCTCGGACGCCCGGAGGATCCCGCAATCAGCGTAATGATAACGGCAAGGGCAGCGGCTCCGCCGAGCGCAATCAGAATTATCTTAAACTCAGAGGCCGTAAAAAGCTTCATCCTAGGCGCTCGCTTCCTCCCGTGTTCCGATTCTTACTGATATCGCTTTCGATACACCAGATTCCTCCATGGTTATTCCCAGTAATGTTTGGGCCGCGGAGACGGTGCGTTTATTATGTGTAATAATGATAAACTGAGATGTATTAGAAAACTCTCTGAGCAAATTAGCAAACCTGCCTACATTTTCCTCGTCAAGCGCCGCGTCGATTTCATCAAGCACGCAAAAGGGAGAAGGTTTGACCATGTATGTTGCAAAAAGAAGCGCAACTGCAGTAAGTGATTTTTCTCCGCCGGATAGGAGATCAATGCCCTCAAGTTTTTTTCCCGGAGGCTGGGCTTGAATATTGATACCGGAAGTAAGAATTTTCGTCGGTTCGGTGAGAGAAACTTCCGCGCGACCGCCGCCAAAAAGACGTCTGAACATGACATGGAAATTTTTCTTGATTTTATTGTAAGTATCTAGAAATAGTTCTGCCGATTCGGTCTTTATCTGTTCGGTGACTACTTTAAGATCATCTTTCGCTTTTTGGAGATCCGACAACTGCTTCGTGAGAAAATCAAATCGTTCCTTTACTTCCTCGTATTCTTCGGGCGCCATGAGATTCACCTGCCCAAGAATACGCAATTTCTCCCGTATGTCACTCAGACAAGCACGAAAGTCTCCAATCGGAGCGGATATTTCGAGGATTCCATCCTGGAACTCTTTCAGGTCCCTGGAATGGCGCTCACTGAAGTTCTCATATAGATTTCGTACTTCGGTGCGAATAGAAGCAAGATCGACCTGCAATCCTTCAATTTGGCCATGAAATTTCTCAAGATTGAGTACAAGTGTTTTTTGTGCTCGTTCCTTCGCGACGAGTTCCTTGTTCCGGCTGGCGATATCCTTCTCGAGTTTTGATAATTCGGCCTCAACTTTTTTCGCGTTGCCTTCCAGTGCTCTCTTCTGCTCTGAGAGGCTAATGATTTGTTTATCGATCCCGCTCATTCTATCTTCTGAGGATTTTATCTCCTGCCTGCTTTCGGCAAGCTGCCCGTTATGATCGGTTCTCTGAGTTTGGAGCAGTTCTATCGCACCTTGGACGCCGGATTTCTGAGACTGCATCTGTACTCGTGCTACTCTGAGATCCTGTAGAGTTTTTCTGTACTCTTCAATTCTTTTTGAGAGATGCCGGTTATCCTTTCTGATTTCATCGCTCTGAGTGCGATGATCGTTTATCCTTTCCTGGTTTTCAATAATCTCACGATCAATTACTCTTTTTCTCGTAATGATACCTTCGGGAGCAAGGAAATCATCGATAAAGGCGGGAACTGACTGTCTGAACTCTTCAACAAAGCCCTGTAATTCCCTGGTTTTTGCGGCGCCCTCGGAGAGAAAATCAATTATCGACTGTAAGAGCTTGTCCTGCTCGTTCTTTTTCACTGAAGGTACATTCTTTGTGTCTTCAAGTAATTTTGAACGCCCTTCCATGTGTATTACAAATGAATTGAGAGCTGATACAAGAGCTTCTTCAGCGTTTCTTCTTTTTTGGTGGGAATAACCAGATTCGGTAAGTTTTGTATCCAACTGAGTTACAATATCATCGTACAGTTCTCTCAGTTCTTCCTGAAGCTTCAATATCGTACTCGCCAATTCCTTAGCCTGCTGTTCGTGCTGAGTAATCGACTTATCATTTCCGCTAATTCTGGATTGGGCGCTTTCTATATTCGTCTCAAATGATGCGATGTTCCCTTCAATTTCTTCAATACGTTTATTGAGCTCCTGCAGACTTGCTATACGCTCCGCGATTTGATCATCAAGAGATTCAATCAATTTTTGCAACTTTTTTTCTCTCTCACGTCTGCTTG
>JABGPX010000550.1 GCA_018644745.1 Spirochaetales bacterium | reverse complement strand
CGCTTACAACCAAGTCGAACGAATTATCTGGGAATGGCAAGGATGAAGCCTCCGCAACCGCGAAGTCGATGCCGTTGTCTTTGATGGGACAGATACCTGTGCCGACAGCCGTGCAACGGTAACTGCGGACCATTTCTTTCAGGGCTGCGCCACTTCCAGTTCCGATATCCAATAGTCGGACATCAGCCGATATTAGTGATTTCAGTGCCGGCAACTCTTCGAAGTAATCATGCATTCCCCTATTCATAGGGTAGTTGTTTTTTCTCAATGTCTGCAGAGAGGCGGCATCTCGTCTGTTGAAGTCAGGCAATCGTTCTGTCTCGCAGGCGTTTTGGGTAGCCTTCTTGATAATGGTGTCGATATCGACCACTACAGATCCTCCCCTATTGGCATATAGGTCTATTGATAATACAACCGGCCTTCCCAGGGCTGCTGCAACCGTTTGCTATGCGGCCGCTGCTACAGAACTGCACCGGCAAACAGACTTCTGTAAAACGCCATGCCCTTTTCCCTCAAACCAACGCCGCTCTTATCACCAAAAGCGAGTACTTCACCGTTTTGCCAGATACCGTCAACTGGGGCCAGAATTGAGTTACTGAGATCGATCGTAATATTCATGAGCTCACCAATTTCCAGCGTTGAATAAAACCTTTCTATAAGGTTATAAACACCGGGCTCATGTTTCTGTAGAAAGCTGATCGCCTGCTTTTCGCCTTTGTAATGAATCCGCCTGACGCGGAAGTATGAGCAAATCAGCCAGTATATATTTGCGTTGAGCAGGAAGCGACAGAATACGGGCATAGAATCTTTACGGTTTCTTATCTTATCAAGCACATGCCGGTGTCCGTGTCGAGTGAAAGCTATTTCGTGGTCCGAATACTCTACTCGTTGGGGACAGCTGTCTGCAGCACGGATATTATTCAGCAACGAGGTCACTGCACCGGACGGGTCGTGTATTACCCACCCATCATCGAGTGCTACCTGATGGAAGTTATCCATTCCTTCAAAATTTTCCAATTCGTTTTTTGTAAGGAAGTTCAGGTCAACCGGGATCTCATTAACATAGAAATGTATGCTTTCGACATCCGGATCCTTCTCCTTGAGTACGACAAACAGGTCGAAATCCCCCGATGTAAAATCGTCTTCCACGCGATTGCTGCCGTACCGTATCAAGCCAACAACATTTGAATGCTGCACAAGCGAGTCGATCATCTCTTTTATAGAAGACAGCATTCACAGGTCCCATTTCTCAAGCCGCATTACTTAGTTATGCTCCTAAACCACGCGATACTTGTAGATCGAATTTTTCAGTATCCTTGAATTCACAATAATTCCCATCAGGCTCGACAAATTTGGCAACTGTACCCCATTCATGTTCAACATACTCGGCCTCAACCCCCTTGGACGAAACAAGATCAGCAGCCATCTTCACGTCAGTCACATTCATGCGCAAGATACATGGGTTCTGACTTATTCCTTTTCCTTTGCTGTATGCCGCACCGCCTCGCTCTATCATCAAATAAGAGTCACCAAAGGCAAAAGAAGTCAAACTCGGTGTTTGAAATTCGATTCTCAGCTCGATTATGTCTGCATAAAATGACACACAATCTTCATAATTTTCGACATATAGTATAATGCCGCTCTTATCAATATCCATAATACAGTCCTCCTTAAGCAAAACGTTCGCCCGCATAGTGAGCCTTGTCTTCTGTGTAGCCTTCCCGATAGCGCAGCCAGTCGAGGTATTATGCGGCATGGAAGCCGCTACGGCAACTGGGATTCCTATTATCAGACGGACGTGAGTTGTATCGGGACGCAAACGCGAGAAATGCGCTCGGTTTGCGACACAAGGGGTTGCAGTGAAGAAACTAGTCAAGACCGACAGAAACATAACCTGGCTGCCACCACCTGAGCGGTGTGCATCAGCATTCGGGTTTGTGTTTGGCGGAGATCAGGTGTTGCTGGCCATTTCCGATCTCCTGCCAGATATACTTCCTTTGCAGGCTTGTGGAATTGCGTCCTTTTGCGCGCAATCATGAAAGCATCGAACGATCTCTTTTCCTTATCGACAAGGCACGAAGGTTTCCGACTATGGGTGGTCACGACCTTCTGTTTGTGGAAGCCGTCAAGCGGCTATGAAAGCACGGTGATACCTGAAGGGAAGACACATCTAATCGAGTTGATACGGCCATAGCCCCAGCTTCGCGCCATTGCCGGGAGCGAGCCCACGGAGGGCGCGTCAGAAAGCCGACCACCGAGTAACCTGCGGCATAGACAAAAGGATTACTTCTATACCACACCTAATATAAGATTAGGTGTGAGGTAAAGATGAATGATCCTATAGCACTTGTTCCATATGACCCTCAGTGGCAGTCCCAGTTCTTGAATCTTGGGTATCCGATTCGCGAAGCGATGGGCGATGTGGCTTTGCGTATCGATCACATCGGATCGACATCGATACCGGGAATCCTGGCAAAGCCAGTCATTGACATCCAGATATCTGTTGACGGCTTTGAGCCATTTGACGGCATTCGCGATCCGCTTGAAGCTCTGCGATATCGGTGGTGCTCTGATAACCCAGATCTTTCAAAACGCTACTTTCGTGAACCGGTAGGTGAGCACCGAATTCATATTCATGTACGGAAACTTGGTAGCTGGCAACAACAACTCTCACTCCTGTTCCGTGACTACCTTCGAACGCATAACGAAGAATGCAGAGAATATGAGCGGGTGAAAGTCGAACTCGCGAAGAGGTTCCGAAACGAACGAGGGAAGTACGTCGATGGGAAGGACCCGATTATCTGGGAAATCCTGTGTCGTGCTACGAAATGGGTGCAACGGACGTGTTGGGAACCTGGTTCGACTGACGTTTGACGAGGTGAAGAAGATGAGCGATAAACTGGTCACCAGCAACGGCGAGACCGTCGAGATTGATTTCATGATCGAGGCCCTGGAGACAGCTCCAGACAAAGGAGAGATCCTCCAGGCTCTCAAGGGGCTCAGAGCCGACAAGGTGAAGCCTGCGCTCGGCGAAACTATCAAGGCAAGGCATTTTGACCTCTATTTGGTGCTCTCAGATTTCATAAATGACGGCGAGAAGTCCGCGAGAACCCGAGAAACGTATCAGAGACAGGTTGAGCGGTTCCTGCAATGGCTCGAGCGGAAGGCAATCCACGTACTACAGGTAACCAGGGCTGATGTGAACCGCTTCAAGGAATACTTGTCTGGTAAGTACAGCTCGAACACCGTAAGGCTCACCTTGGCTCCATATAGTCGTTCTATACCTACCTGGAGAGCGAGGAGTACATCACACGATCACCGTTTGCAAATATTAGGTATCCGAGAAAAGTCTACAAGAAGGCCCTGAAGACCGACCAGGGCTCACCGGTACTGGTAATGGAGCTGAAGGAATACCGGGTGATCATGGAGACGATCCGACAGAAGGCCAGAGAAGCAGGAAAGCGAGCGAGCGCAATCAACAGTCGGCAATCTGCTAGCCAGCTATTCCCGATAGGGCACTTTGTGGCGGAGTACGGTTTACGGATCGGTGACGTGTTGACCCTTCGGCTGGAAAAAGGCGAGCGGTTCAGCGTCAGGACCAAGGGCG
>JABGPX010000811.1 GCA_018644745.1 Spirochaetales bacterium | reverse complement strand
AACCCTCATGAGATGGGTGCCAAAATTATAAGCGATATAGATATCACCCTGGTGAGTATCGTGATCGAATGTGGCCGCCGGAGCCTTAGAGAAAGTGAGATTCATGAGAGGAAATCCGGTCCAATATGCAGCTGTAGCCACATCGGGTAACGGAATCCTGGCATTATCATCGACCGTTAGAACTGCAAATCCTTCTTTCAGAACTATCATCTCTTCTTTGGTTTCAAACATCATCGATGCCATGGTTACAAGAGACTTCCGCACTTCTTCGGCTGCCTTTTTCACGGCCAATCCGCCGACAGACGTGGCTCTCGATGCCACAGTAGGCCCCGAATCGTGGACCGAATCGGTATCAACCTGTCGAACAGTGATACTGTCCACCGGCACGCCGAGGACTTCCGCAACGACCTGGGCGAATACGGTGCGCGAACCTTGACCCATGTCGGCGAGTCCGCATCCGACAAGGACGCTTCCATCCTGGCTCATCTGTACGGAGGCGCCGACCACATCCACGCCCTCGGCTCCGTTGGAAATACCTTGGATTACCGATGCCACTCCGGTCCCGTATAGATATCTGCCGTCTTCCGAAACCTCAGGCAGATCTTTGCGGACCGCTTCAATGGCATCGACGGTTTCGAGATAACCTACAGATTGTTCGAAAACCTGACTCGACGCGGTTTTGTCACCGGCCTTGAGGCCGTTTTTCCTCCGCAGTTCGATGGGATCCATCTTAAGAGCCTTCGCTAATACATCTATCTGAGATTCCGAAGCAAAAGTAACCTGAGGAACGCCGAATCCCCGGCAGGCCCCTGCATAGGTTTTGTTTGTATAAACGCTGGTCGATTCCACCAGGATGTTGTCGACGTTATATGGTCCCGCCGCGTGGATGAGAGCTTTCATAGTGACGAACGGGCTCTCGGACGCATATGCCCCGCCGTCAAGAAGCACTTTTACCTTGCGCGCGGTTATGGTTCCATCCTTCATTGCACCGGTAGTAAATTCGATCTTTGCGGCGTGCCTTACATTGCTGCCGATTATCGACTCGCCTCGATCATGAGTTATCATCACCGGGAAACCGAGTTTACCCGCGGCAACCGCGGCGAGGATACCAATCTCAACAGCCACATCATCTTTCCCGCCGAAGGAGCCTCCGGTGTAGGCCTGAACGACTTTTACCATACTTGCAGGCACGCCGAGGTTGGCTGCTACGTGTCCGCGAATATGAAAGGGTGATTGGCAGGAAGCATAGAGTGTATCCCGCCCGTCGCCTGCCGGCACCGCGCATACCGCCTCGGGTTCCAGATAACCGTGATCTTGAAAGGAGGTTTCATAAACTCCCGTCACCACCGTGTCGGCTTCGGAGAGCTCGCGCTCCGCGTCACCTTTGATGAGTTTCTTGGAATAAGTGATATTTCCATCCGGATGTATCTTTCGTGCTTCAGGATCCAGCGCGTCATCAGGCTCGAGAATCGGATCGAAAGGTCTAATATCCACTTCTACTTTGAGTGAAGCCCGCCGCGCCAGATCTCGGCTATCCGCTATCACCAGAGCGACCGACTCGCCTGCATAGCGAATCTCTTTATCCGGAAGAACCGGCTGGTCAAAAGGCGGAAGGATGCCGATGAGATTCGGCCCCGGTATGTCAGCAGCCGTCAGCACGGCTTTGACTCCAGGTAATTCCAGCGCGGCGCCGGTCCTGATACTCAATATTTCACCTGCAGGGATACCCGCTCTGACCTCATATCCGTAGAGCATTCCCGGAAAGCGAAGGTCACCGGTAAATTTCGCTTTCCCTGTAACCAGTTCCAGGCCGTCAACTTTTCTAATCTTTTTTCCAACGGTATTCAGCTCAGCCATTGTTCTTCCCCGCTTCAGAAACGCGACGCAGAGCTTTGACAATTTTCCCGTAGCCGGTACACCGGCAAATATTTCCGGAGAGGGCCGTTTCTATCTCGGCCTCATCGGGACTCGGGTTTTTATCAAGCAGGGCCTTCGAGGTTAGTATCATGCCGGGCGTGCAAAAGCCGCATTGCACCGCCCCTTCTTCAAGAAAAGCTTCCTGAAGAGGGTGAAGCCCGCCTTCTTTGCCCTTTACTCCCTCAATAGTTTCAATATTTTTCCCTTCTAATTTAGGAGCAAAGAGAATGCACGAATTCACCGGCTCGCCGTCAACAAGCACCGTGCAGGCTCCGCATTCTCCCTTGCCGCAGCCTTCCTTCGTACCGGTCAGACTAAGAAGATCGCGTATTACATCAAGAGCTCTCATTTCCGGCGAGGCATCAACGCTTACCGGTTTTCCGTTGCAGATAAAGCTTATCTTCACTTCTTTCCTCCAGGAAATCCGGCGGCGTCGCACATGATGTCGTAATAAATCGCCTCAGTGAGTTCATACCGGTAATCTTCGCTGGCGCGAACATCGGTTATCGGTACAACTTCGCTTCTCACATCGGTTCGGAGGGCTTCAATCGCCGCCATGTCGAGCTTGCTGCCTCGGAGGGAGTCTTCGGTTTTACGTGCCCGAATCGGAACAGGAGCGACCGAACCAAAGCCCATCCGAATGTCATCAACAATTCCGTCGGAAAGCTGCAGCCAGACAGCACCGTTTACCTGTGAAATCGCCTGGCCGTTTCTTTTACCGTACATACTGAAAGCGGAACTTCCTTTGAGATATCTTCCTTCGATGAGAATTCGAATGAGGATCTCCCCGGGTTCGAGGGCGGTGTTTTTGGGACCTTTGAAGAAATCTTCGGCGGTTAACTCGCGCTCACCCTTGGCAGAACCAAGTACAAATACCGCGGACATCGCCACCAATGGAGATAGGGTGTCGCCGCAGGGCGAAGCGTTGCAGATGTTTCCGCCGATTGTTGCAACGTTCCGAATCTGGGGAGAACCGATAGCAGCCGCACCCGCACTCAATGCCGCCGGTACTTTCTCTGAAACTTGAATATCCGCGATTGTGGTTGCCGCCCCAATAACGATTCCATTATCTTTTTCTGAAATTCCTTTCAGTTCTGCAATGCAGGTGATATCAATAATGGTATCCGGCCGGTCGGCTGCTTCGCTCATTACAACCGCCAGATCGGTACCGCCGGCAAGTATCACGGCGTCCTTATTCGACTCGAGCAGATCATAAACCTCTTCTAAAGTCTCAGGAGTTTGATAATTCATTATCTCTCATCCTCCCCCCACAGCTTTCAACGCCTCATACTCTCCCAATCCTAACTCGTCGAGAACTCGATCGGTAGGAATTCCGTTATCATCCCATCCGCGAATCCGGTAATACTCACTGAGCATTTCATCGAACTGCCCATGTACCATCACCGCGCTTTCCGAGTTCTCCCCTTTTATAGGTTCAAAACAACGGTCCGGCAAAGCATCATCTTTCCTTTCGAATCCAGCCGCGGTATTGAAGAGTCTTTCCAGATTCCAGATCTTCTCACCTGTCCGCTTGAAACCTTCGAGATCAATATCCATTCCCGTGGCAGCGGTAATATATTTAGGATAAATTTCCGGGGACGCATTGAACTCATGGAACCTGCAGGAGACAAGGGTGAAAATCGCATTTACCATATCCTGTATATCTTTCACCATCTCCGGTTTGCCGGTGATGG
>JABGPX010000348.1 GCA_018644745.1 Spirochaetales bacterium | reverse complement strand
CGATTGAAAATGTTTGAGTAGAGAAGTATTTCCCGCATGTGTTGCAGCGGAAACGATCGACGGTACCGAATGCGTAAGTTTCGTAAGTACCTGCGGAACAGTACCAATTGTGTGATCGATATTTAAGATAATGGTTTTTGCAGGAAGAACGGGGACAGAATAGGGGGCGATTCATGAAAAAACTCCTTTTTGTGACAGGTACGGATATTACCTGTTACTGCAAAAGGAGTTAATCTGATTCAATCTAGCAAGCTTTGGGGCATTAATAAATCTATGCGGCGATATCTCGCTTAGCAAACCACCACATTCCCGCAACGCTGCAGAGTAGTGAAACTCCGGTAAACACCAGGCTGCCGGCTCCATATACAGTTTGATGAACAACCGCATCAGAAAAAGCGTAATAATGGAAGAAAGAAAAATATTTTAACAACTCGAGATTATCATTCATAAGCGCCGCTATATTTAGCACATACATAACCAGCAGGATTCCGCCGCCGGCCATATATACTTTGCTCTTCTCAGAAAAAAAGCTCGAGAACATCATGGTCATGCTGAATATAACCCAGCCGAATAGAAAAAGAATCAGAGCACCCGCGGCGAAGCTTCTTACCTGGTATTCTATGCCGTGCAGAGCCGCGAGAGGAATAACGGAAAAGACCGCCACGACGGTAAAAGTTACCAAAATACTGATACCTGACAGGTACCTAGCGAGGAAAAGTTTCGTTCGGGAGACCGGTCTGCCTATCAGCAATTCTATAGTCCCCAACTCGATTTCACCGGCAACAGCTCGTCCGGAGAAGGAGGTAAGCAGGAAAATTGCCATTATAGGAAGAACAAGACTGAAGTGCTCAACGGAAAGAAAGTTTTCCAAAGTAGACATACTGAAGTCTTCAATCCCGAATATTTCAAACATCGCGGGTGGGAAATTGTCAAACATCGCCGTAAACGCTTCCGCCTCTTTGGCGATAGTTGGAAACAATGCGATATACATCCACATAAACAGCAAGGCGCCGGATAGGTAGGCAATGAGGGAGATCTTTCTATCTTTTATGCTTCTCCAGAATATAGTGAACATGGCTATTCCTTTTCGTAATACTCCATAAAGATATCTTCGAGAGAGGCCTGAGTTATCCTTATGTCGGTAATTGTATGAGACCCGAGTTGTTTGATCAGCCTGTTGATGTCGCCTTTGATCTTGAGAGTAAGAGCATGCTGGTCTTCTCTCACAAGCTCGGAATTGTCATCAAGAAGTCGACCCGTATCTATCTTTTCCGCAAACTCAACATACATCGTACTGATTTTCTTTTTTTTCAGTGCCGCGATGTTCTCCGTGGCTACCATTTTCCCGAGCCTTATTATCCCAACCCTGCTACATACCCGATCTACTTCACCGAGATTATGGGATGACATAAACACAGTCGCCCCATTTCCAGTCGCTTCAGCCAAAAGGCTGTAAACCGAATTCTGCAAAAGCGGATCGAGCCCAAGAGTCGGCTCGTCCAATATCAATACAGAAGGTCGGGACATAAATGCGAGGATTATACCGAGCTTCTGCTTATTTCCGGACGAAAGCTGTTTTACAGGCATCGCCGAATTATAGTCCAATTGCCTGCTAAGCACTTCCGCGTATTCCATACCGCCATTTAGCTTGTGGAAATACTCAATGTGTTCTTTGCCGGTCCATTTACCATATAAACGCACATTACCGGCCAAATAACCGATGTCCTTTTTCAGCTCCACCGAGTTCTTTTGTGCGTCTTTTCCCAGAATTCCGACAGAACCTTGCTGAGGACGGATGAAATCCATCATACATCGGATAGTCGTGCTCTTTCCCGCACCATTTGGTCCAAGGAAGCCGAAGATTTCCCCCTCGTCGATGGCGAAGGAAATCCCGTCCACGGCTTTTGTTTTGCCGTAATATTTTGTCAGTTCATGAACTTCTATTACACTCATGACAAGAGATTACCGTTAAAACTTACGCGTGTCGATAATCACCTGCACAGGGAGTTACCCCCTCAACGAGCTGATAACGGATCGGCATTGGTCTGCCATGAGCCCCTTATCCACGGAGTATGATATATATTTTACGCCGGCCTCAATCCACCTTTCCGCGTCAGCCTGGGTGTCAACAAAGGTTCCGGTATATATTTTTCTGGTTTTACATACCTCGACAATTTTGCGCATTTCAGTCACAACCTTTGGATGATCTACCTGTCCCGGAACTCCCAAAGATTGAGATAAATCATAAGGTCCTATAAAAACAATATCAATACCGTCCACTGCCAGAATCGACTCCAGATTTGCCACCGCTTCGGAGCCTTCCAACTGTACGATGGTAATTGCGGTATTTGCGGCCTTAAAGTATTCATTACGATCCATCACCGAATAGTCAGCAGCGCGCACAAATCGGCAGACCCCTCGCATCCCGTCAGGAGAAAATTTCGCATGTTCTATCACCTGCTCCGCGGACTTCCTGTCAACAATCTGAGGAACCTGGATTCCCCCGGCGCCGAGATCGAGAACCTCACCTATTGTGTTGAGATAGTTCTCCTTGGTTCTGATAACCGGAAGAATCGCGGAGCATTCAGCGGCTCTAATCAGATTCTGTACTGTCTGCACTGAATTCGGGCCATGTTCTAAGTCAAGGATTACAAAATCAAACCCCGCATGCCCGAATACCTCGATAAATCCGGGGTCCGAGGTTTTCGCAAAAGGTCCTACAACAAAACCCGTCTGTATTTTGTCCCGAAAAACCTGTATTAAATCAGCGCGCATAATGTCCTCCCTGACGCTAAAAGCAGGTCATAAATCACGCTCCGCATATCCGCGGCATGGGCAATGGAGCCTTCGCCATTTCGCCGTAGAGGAACTCAAGGAGCAGGTCTGATTTTAAGGCGGCGCATTCGGAATGATCCCAGAGATTCACAAGCTCTCCGGGATCGGCTTCCAAGTCGTAAAGCTCGCCATATTCTCTCTGGTAATGCACGGTCATCTTGTATCTATCGTTGATATATGTGCGCATGTTCATGGTGGTCGGCTGGTGCTGGTTCTCGACTATAACGTGGCTTCTACGGGCTTCTGATTCGGCTTCCCAAAAACTTTTCATATTTTTACCGGTCATCAAACCGGGAACCGCGAGTCCCGCGTACGCCATAAACGTGGGAGCCAGATCGACGGTAGACTGAAGAGCCTGTGATAATTCTCCCGCGGGAATCGAGCCGGGTTTCCTCACCACAAGCGGAACCTTGAGCAAGTCTTCGAAATGATGGATAGCTTTTGCGGTGAGTCCATGCTGGCCCCAGAAATCACCGTGATCAGTAGTAAAGCATACAAGAGTATTCTCTCGTAAACCAAGTCTGTCGAGGTTATCCAGGATCTTACCGATATAGGTATCGAGCATGGTCATCATGCCGTACATCGTCGCAATATTTTTTGCCTTTGTTTCTCTGCTCTGCAGATGGCTTCCAGCTCCGTGGATCCCGTTACCACCGGGTTCGCTGAACGCGTTGAAATCCGGATCTTGTTCAAGGGCTTTCAGGAAGTATGGCGGCTTGTCGTTAAACTCTCCCTCTGCGGCTTCCGGTACTGTCACCTTCGCCGGATCGTACATGCTT
>JABGPX010000230.1 GCA_018644745.1 Spirochaetales bacterium | reverse complement strand
ACGGACCTTACCGAACGATTAAACCGGTTCCCCCAAGGGGCGCCTCCTTCTGAAACCCTGCACAAAATCCTGAAGCTCCTCGTGAGTGAGCAAGAGGCCGGTCTGATTGCATTGCTTCCCATCAAACCCTTCAGGGCTGCTGAAGCCGCCCGCCGATGGAAAATGTCGGAAACCGACGCACGCGTGGTTCTCGAAGAACTGGCAAGCCGGGCCGTGCTGGTTGACGTCGACCGGAACGGAGAAAGCGTTTTTACTCTCCCGCCGCCAATGGCGGGGTTCTTCGAGTTCTCCATGATGCGTTTGCGTGATGATGTAGACCAGAGGGTGCTGGGGCAACTGTACTACCAATACCTGAATGTGGAAGAGGATTTCATTCGGCGTCTCTTTGTCGATGGCGAAACCCAATTAGGCCGGGTGTATGTGAACGAGCCTGCTCTATCTGAACAAAATGCGATCCACGTACTCGACTATGAGCGCGCAAGTGAGATAATTGACTCTGCAAGCCATATCGGCGTCGGCATGTGCTACTGCCGTCATAAAATGGAACACATGGATCGGGCGTGCGACGCACCCATGGATATCTGCATGACCTTTAATGCAAGCGCCGAGTCACTCACCAAGAATGGCTACGCGCGGGCTATCGACACTACTGAGTGCATGGATCTTCTCGACCAGGCATACGGGAATAACCTCGTGCAATTTGGTGAAAACGTGCAGCGCGGCATGAATTTTATCTGCAACTGCTGCGGCTGCTGCTGCGAGGCGATGATAGCCGCCCGGAAATACGGTATCCTCCAACCGATTCATACGACAAATTTCCTTCCGGTTGTTAGCGAGGAAACCTGCACGGGGTGCGGTAAATGTGTCAGCGTCTGTCCTGTAGAAGCCATGGCATTGGTAACTGCCAATGATCCGGCAAAACGCAGCCGGAAAGTGGCCAGGGTGCTCGAAGATACCTGTCTTGGCTGCGGGGTTTGCACCCGTGTTTGCAGAAATGACAGCTTGTCACTTGCTTCCAGGGAGAAGCGCGTATTTACACCAGTGGATGGTATACACCGCGCGGTACTCATGGCAATTGAGCGCGGCAAGCTCCAGAATCTTATTTTCGATAACCGACTCCTCGCCAGCCACCGGGCGATGGCCGCGATTCTCGGGGCAATCCTGCGCCTGTCACCGGTAAAACGGGCAATGGCAAGCGAGCAGATGAAGTCGCGTTATCTAGTAAAGATCATAGACTATTACTCGAACCGCCATGGTCTGTGAGCTAGCCCGGATTAGCACCAAAAGATCCGCATCCTTGCTTACATTTTCGCTACGCGCGGCGAAATTGGGTCATATACAAGTTGTGGTAGAACCCGCCCAGGTCCATCAATTCGTCGTGAGTTCCCCGTTCGATAATGCGGTGATCGTTGATCACAAGCACCGTATCTGCATTGCGGATAGTACTCAGGCGGTGCGCAATTACAAACGCCGTCCGGCCTTCCAGAAGATGTAGAAGCGCTTCTTGAATATGCGCTTCGGTACGGGTATCGACGCTGCTGGTCGCCTCGTCGAGTATTAAGATGCGCGGATCGGCCAGAATAGCCCGGGCGATGGATATAAGCTGACATTGGCCCTGGCTGAAATTATTCCCCTGCTCTGAAACTCTGGACTGATACCCTTCGGGCAGATGCCGCACAAAGCCGTCGGCGTTCGCCAGTTCGGCCGCTTCGATTACCTCGGCATCCGTTGCATCAAGGCGGCCGTACCGTATGTTTTCCATCACCGTGGTGCTGAAGAGAAAAGTGTCCTGCAGGACGATACCGAGCTGTTTTCTAATCGAATCCTGCCGCACTGTACGAATGTCGTGACCATCGATACTGATTCGGCCGCTCGAGATATCATAGAATCGGCTGAGCAGATTGGCCACCGTGGTTTTACCCGCGCCGGTAGGTCCGACCAGTGCGACGGTTTGTCCGGAATCTACCTCGAGGTTTATATCAATAAGAACCGGCTTTTCAGACTCATACGCAAAATGTACGTTCTCGAAACATACCGCCCCGCGGACAGGCGGCAAGGCGACGGCAGCGGCTGCATCCTGCACCTCAGATTCTGCATCCAAAACCGCAAAAATACGTTCGGCCCCGGCGGCAGCGGATTGCAGTTGATTGTAGAGCATGGCGATTGTGCGCATGGGGCGAAAGAACGTACGGATGTAGATTATAAACGTCGCTATTACACCAATACTTATGATTCCTCGCAGCGCGAGCCAACCGCCGACTAGAGCCGTTGCGGCGATGGTCAGAGTGGCCATTGTAGTGAACATCGGACCCAAGGCAGCGGTAATGATGTCCGCGGTGGTTCCTGCTTTTCGGTATGTCCGGTTTTCAGCTTCGAATTTCCCGTAAGTCGCGGCCTCCTGCGCGAATGCCTTCACAACCCTGATACCGGAAATATTCTCCTCCATTACCGCATTCATAGATCCAAGATTACGCTGAACGCTGCGGAAAGCCTTTCGGCTACGTTTGGTAACGAGAACCGTCACCCAGACCATTATAGGAATGACTGTTACCGTACCGATAGCCAGCTGCCAGTTGAGTAGAAACATCGTGATCATGATTCCACCTAAAGTAAGGATATTGGTAGTGAACTCGATCAGCCCATTCGACAAAGTCTGGCTGATTACATCCGTATCGTTGCTTATCCTGCTCATAAGATCACCCGGTTTATGGTGATCGTAATACGCCATGGAAAGAGATTGAATGTGGCCGAATAACTTCTCCCGCAGACCTGCGACGAATTTCTGGCCGACCGAAACCATGAGATAACCTTGCACCATTTGGATGAGACCGCGAAAAATATACACGGCGAGCATCACCGCGGCAATGATTGTCAGTCCGACGACGTCCTGCAGGGCGATGTATGTGTCGATTGCCCTGCCAAGGAGAATGGGACCCGCCAGCGCCAAGAGCGTGCCGGTAATGGCCAAAAACCCGACAAAAATGAGTGAGCGGCGGTAGGGCGCCAAATACGCAAAAATCCTTTTGGCTGTCTTTCCTGTATCGTGAGCTGCCTCACCGGTGAGCTCGGTACGGCCGTGGCGATGCTCGGTCGCCGCCGGTTTGTGCTCTTTAGACATGCCCGATCTCCCCAAACTGGGAGCGGTATATTTCCCGATATTGTACGCTGTTCTCCATGAGTTCTCCATGGGTTCCTGCGGAAACGATTTTCCCCTCGTCGAGGATGATGATCTGGTCAGCATCCAGTACGCTGTTTATCCGCTGGGCGATAATGATGGCCGTCGATCGTTTTTCACGCTCCGCAAGAGCGTCCTGAATTCTAAACTCTGTTTCTACGTCTACCGAACTCGTACTGTCATCCAGGATTAAGATTGCAGGATTGATCAGTATCGCTCTGGCAATCGCCAGCCGTTGTTTCTGACCACCCGACAAATTCGCTCCGCGGGACTCAATCTTTGCTTCAAACTGGCCAGGCATCTGCATGACAAACTCGTGCGCCTGGGCTGCTCTGGCGGCAGCTATCACATCCTCCAAAGGCGCATCCGGGCGTCCGTACGCGATATTTTGGCGCACAGTTCCGCTGAAAAGTATTGGCTGCTGCATGACCAGAGCTATTTTTGTTCTGAGAACCTCAGGCTCCCAGTCTTTAGCATCTATGCCGTCGATTCTGAT
>JABGPX010000324.1 GCA_018644745.1 Spirochaetales bacterium | reverse complement strand
ACGCAAATGTATGGAAAAACGGATACCTCTGAGTTTTCCCACATAGAAGGTCATGAAGATCATAGTGTGAACCTGCTCTTTACTTACGATGATGACCAAAATCTTACCGGGATGATTGTCAATGTCCCATGCCCCTCCCAATGTACTGAAAACGAGTTGTTTATTTCGGCGGATTATTGGCATGAAACCCGCGATCTACTCCGAGCGCGTCTGGGTGAGAAGATATTCATCCTGCCTCAATGCTCGGCGGCGGGTGATTTGTCTCCGCGGGAACTGGTTGATCGCGACGCAGACGTTAGAATGCTGAAGCTGAGGGGATATGGAAGCGATTATGGCTTTGCACTTCGGCAGCATATCGCGGTAAAAATCAGCGAGGCAGTTGAAGAGGTTTTTCCTCTTGTCGAAGCCGAGATTTACTATGATGTTGTTTTTACTCATCGCTGTATCACGGTAGATCTTCCGGCTCGCGCCGCGAGTGAAAGCGATTTTGAAACTGCGAAAAGTGAAATACTTTCTTGGAAAGCGAAGCTGGACGAGATGAAAGACAGCGACCCGTTGTCTCCCAAGTACTCGGCGGCATTCCGCCGCATCGGCTTCAATCAGCGGGTTGTAGATATTTACCACGCACAGAAAGATGGGATTGGCACAATACCAACACAACTCCACGTGCTTCGGATCGGCGATATAGCGATGGCCACGAATCGATTTGAATACTATCTTGATTTCGGCGAGCGAATTAAAGCCGGAAGCCCCGCCCTTCAAACATTTGTTGTTCAGTTGGCAGGCGGAGGAAGCTATTTGCCGACCGAAAAAAGCATGAATGGCGGAAGTTACGGCGCCATTATAGCCAGTGCGCCGGTCGGCCCTGAAGGCGGGCAGATGATTGTTGAGAAATCGTTAGAGATGATACGCGAAGTGTTTTCTTGAACGATCCAATTGAGGTCCTGATAGACCACACTCTCGGAATTCAGGACGATCACTTGCCGGCGTAAGTACTGAACAAAGCTCAGGATCTGTTTCAGGATACGTATGCCTGCATCCTTGCAGGCTCTTGTCGATGGGGCTCTTGCGAAACGGATGCAGCCGGGGTTCAGCTCATATTCCGGCATACAATCGCTTTTTTTAGCGCTGAACGGGATTACCGGCGCAAAAAACATTCTGCAGGGAACCTTTGGTATTTCTGAGCTCTATGCGGCCGGGAATATTGATATTGAATGCATAACAAAGAATCTCGGCCGCAGCTTCGAAACAATGAATATAAGCATCAAACCATATCCAAGCTGCAGGTGCACCCACCCGGTAATTGACGCGGCCCTCGAGATAAAGAAAGAACATGAGTTTAATATTTCAGAAATCATCGGGGGGGAGATCTTTTTGCCCCCGGTTTCCATGGGTCAGATCGGTAATCCCTTCAGGCTCCGCGCGAATCCGACGGTGGATGCCCAGTTCAGTGCCCAGTACACCGCCGCGCTTACGCTGCTAAAGGGAAAACCTCGAATGCATGATTTCGACGCGGCGGCAGTATCCGCTTCGGGTAGAATCATTTCTCTTGCATCGCTATTTTCTATAGTAGAGTTTTACCATAATACCCGTGAACTGGTTCCGGTGGTGATGCGGATAAGCTTAAGAAACGGCAGAACCCTCGAAACCCGGGTCAAAGATCCCACAGGTAGTCCGGTAAAACCTATGTCGGAGGAGGATACTTTGTTCAAGTTTAATGATTGCCTAAATCATTGCGCGAAGGAGTATTCACCTGAGGATAGACAGCGGCTCCTGCGTTCAATTCAAAGTATGCGGAATCTAAATGACGTCTCGGAGCTTTTCATTTTCTCCTAGACAGTTCTTCGTATACATCGTTGTAGTATATTGCCGAATCCACGGGTGTGTTGGCGGGGATATGATTGCCGACGGCCATAATGAAACCGGGATATTTTTTGCCGATATTCATACATCTTTCGACCTCACCGCGGATATCCTCCCTGGTGCCGGAGAGCAGCACCCTGGTATCGGCGTTTCCCACGAATGCATGGGTTTTTCCATACTTTTCCGCGACATAACTCATATCCGTGAGCGGTTCGAGAACGAATCCGTGAACGCCGCATTTGGCGACGTCGTCGATAAACTCGGTGTAGTCGCCGTCGGAGGTATAAAGGATTTTTTTCCCGCTGTCTAATAAGGGTCGAAAATAGTTTTTATAGTTTGGGAAAATATATTTGCGATACCAATCGGGATGTATAAAGGCCCCGCCGGTCCAGACTATATCGTCGTGCACCATAACAACCGGCACATCTGAGTCGGCGAGGGCGTTGTAGTACTGCTGTATCCAGAGCGCGTAACGATTAGCGAGTTCACCAAAGGCCTTTTGATCGATTCCCGCCGCGGTGAGCAGGATATCCCAGCCGAACAGATCAATCATGCCGGACATGCAGGTAATATAGATGCCTGTCATATTCACGGCATCCGGCGTGCTTTCGCAGTTCGCTCTATAATGGGTATCGAATCGCTCCACTAATTCGGCATGGTCCGGTGTCCCTAACGCCTCCATAGGCTCAAATGCAAGTGCATCCTCGGGTGTCTGAAAAGCGTTATGGATATCGGTACTGTAATCTGTGCCTTCGGACGCGTAGACCGCGTGTCCCATACTGCTGTGGTACTTCCCGAAATCGGCTCCGCCGATGAGAGTGCTCCAGCTCATATCGAAATTCCAAAAATCCGGACCGGTGAAAACCCGGCTTGCGTTAGCCTTCTCCTCGTCGCCGCTGCCGGCCGTTACTGCCCGTCCTGTTACTGCCGTTACCAATTCCCAATGCTGTGGAGCCGAGTACTCGGTTCTGGGCACCCTCTGCGGCATCTCGAGATTGATAGCAGCCAATCCATCTGCGTAGGACATAGTGACTCCTGGACTCATGTGATTTGTCAGGTAGTATGAGGAACCAAGGGAGTTTATACAATGGCTTCTATAGTGTCTCAAAGCTAAAAATACGGTATTGTGGATGATAGATATACATGGGTTGATAAGGCATGTACGAGATCACCGGTTCCCTTTGTGAGCATTTGATAGATTTGCTAAAGATCGGCCATTGCCGGAAATCGAAATAGGCGATTTGCTGGTTGTTCATGACATTGAAGCCCATGGGCATTCGATGGGATTTAATTACAATGGCAAACTTCGGCCTGCTGAATTGTTGCTTCGTGTAAGCGGCGAGGTAATTGAAACCCGAAGTGCGGAAGCAGTAAATGATTATTTTACGACATTGGATTTCCTGCAGGTTAAAAGCTTCGAGGCATAGAAGGTAGAACGAGAGTTCTCACACAATTATCGTACCTGTGTGCGCAGCTCTAATCGGCAACCAAGGAATTGAACATTTCCAGTCCATGCTTACCCCGTTACGTTGTCCGTAATTTTATTTTCGCTTCTTTCTCATCTTCTTTCGAGAGACGCTGGCTATCTTGCGCTTTTTCTTTTTCGCTTTCTTATTTTGCGATTTACTATTATTAGGCGTAAAATAATCAGGAGAACTCATAGGTGGATTTTGCTGCTCTTCGCGTTCGGCCGGAAGATTGGCATTGTACATAGATATAAAAGCATCACTGTCTTCTTTTTTTGTCATATCGAAGCCGGCCGACTGACCCATCATCATAAGGGATTTTGCCATCCCAAACTTGGATGAA
>JABGPX010000568.1 GCA_018644745.1 Spirochaetales bacterium | reverse complement strand
CCCGCGCTCCCATGGCTCTTGCAACCTGAAGATGCATAAGACCCATAGGACCAGCACCGATAATGAGCAGATCTTCGACCAATCCGAGCTGGATGCGAGCGAGCGACCGTATACAGCAGGCCACAGGTTCAGCGAAAGCAGCTTCCTCAAAAGAAAGCTTTTCAGAGAAAGGGTATACCTGAGAAGCCCGAACCGCTATAAATTCACCGAATCCGCCGAGAATGCGCAACCCTTTGCTGAAACGGTTCGCACACATATTGGATTGTCCGGTACGGCAATAATAACATTCACCGCATCGCATCACCAAATCAACCGCCACTCGCGTGCCAATTTCTATTCCCGAAAGAACATCGGCTCCGACCTCCCCGACTTCCCCGGACACTTCATGACCGGGCACAATGGGATAATAGATTTTCATATCTCCCCGAAACAGCCGCTGCTCGAGGGTGCAAATTCCGCAATTCTTCGCTCTCACCAGAACTTCATTCGGTTTTATTTCCGGCTTTTCAACATCCTGTACATCGATTTTTTTCGGCGCGACTAACACTGCAGCTTTCATTTGCCGTTCTCCCTTTCTTCTTTTTATTATTGAATTGCGTTCATCACTAGGTGGCGCCCGCCGTCTACTGGTATTACCGCACCGGTTATCCAGGAACTATCATCAGACGCCAAAAACAAGGCCGCTTTGCCGACATCCCGTGGTTTCCCGTTCCTGCCTAAGGGATGCAGACCCGCGAGCTTCGGGTAGAACGCCTGAACATTTTCTTTTCCAAAGATAGGATCTGCAAGCTCAGTATCTTCCACCGCTCCGGGACACAGCACATTCACCCTGATGTTGTCGGCTGCGGTTTCCAGCGCAAGAACCTGCGACATCATTTGTAATGAGGCCTTTGAACTGCAGTAAACACCGCTGCCCGGGTTTGGCCTTAGGCCGGAAATGGAGGATATGTTGATTATCGAACCGGTCTTCCTCTCTCGCATTCCAGGCAAAACTTCTTTGGCACATCTCCAGGGTGCGTAGGCATTAACCCGCATCTGTTCATCCCAATCCGCTTCATCCACATTTTCCAAATTGGAGAACCTCATAATTCCCGCGCTATTTACCAGGACATCGATGCCCCGACCTGCGTCGAGAACCTTGCATACGAGAGCGGCCACCTCATCGCCAATGGTCACATCTGCTTGAATCGCAAAAGCACCGGCACCGATAAATTTCTTGGCCTGTTCGAGGACATCGCTCCTTCGTCCCGTAATAAATACTGTCGCGCCCTCCGCGGCAAAGACTTTCGCGATGCCGAGACCGATACCGGTCCCGCCGCCGGTAATCAGAGCGACTTTATCCTGCAGTATCGCCACGCTATTTCACCTTCTTGAGTTTGTGGTGCCGCCAGATTGAGTACACAATCATTGCCGCCACCGTGATGATGTAAGGAAAAGCCAGAATGAAATCCGCGGGAATATTGATTGCTCCCTGGGCGTAGTTTGAAAAAGCCTCAGCAAACCCGAATACAAAAGACGCGATGAGAATTCCCAGCGGTGTTTTATTACCTAAATAGATTACAACAAGAGCGATCCATCCTCTGCCGGAGGTGATATTCGGCACAAATGCCGAAAGATTCAGGGTGAGAATGGATCCGGCAAGGCCGCAGGTAAAGCCGGAGATGAGAATTGCCTTCATCTGGTACCCAATTGGTTTGAGTCCCAACGACTCGATCGTCGCGCTATCTTGACCGGTTCCTCTAATTCGTAATCCAAAAGAGGTACGGTAAATAAGGATCGCCGCGACCAGCAATACCAGCCAACTCAGATATACAAGCACATTGTGGCCGACGAGAATATCGCCAATGATCGGTACTTTCTGTAGCCAGGGAATGGTCAAAACAGGCAGCTTGGAAATTCCTTCAAATCGGATAACACCCTTATTCCCGAAAAGCCTAAAAGCGAGTACCACCGTAAGCCCTGAAGCCAGAAGGTTCGTCGCGAGTCCGCTGATGAAAATATTGGCCTTGAGATGAAGGCTCATTACACCGAACAAATATGCCGCGAGCATCGAAGATGCGATTCCGAGCACAATACCAAGAAACAAACTTCCGGTGGCGGCGGCAAATACAACGCTGAAGAAAGCGCCAATAAGCATAAGCCCTTCGAGGGCAATATTGAGCATACCTGTGAGCTCGGTGAATAACCCTCCGGTGGCCGCGAGAAGAAAGGGTGTCATAATGCCGACTGCGTTGTGAACTAAAGGGACAGCATAGCCGCTTTCACTCATGCCGTTACCCCCGTTCTTCGACGATTTCGGATAAAGCTGTATATTGCCTGCGCGGTAACGAGATAGAAAATAATTGATTGTATTATCGCCGCGATTTCAAAGGTGACATCGGAATGAAGCATCGCTGCTTTCGCTCCCGCATCCAGGTAGGCGAAGAAAATTGCCGCCGGGATTACACCGAGCGGATGATTCTTTGCTATTAAGGCTACGGCTATTCCATTCCATCCTAAACCGAAGGTAAACTCCTTCAGGGCCATATGATAGGTACCCATCACCGCCAACCCGCCTCCAAGACCGTGGAGCGCGCCGCTCATAATCATCGGAAGTACAATGTAGGTGGATACATTCACGCCGCCGTATCGGGCGAACTCAGAATTCAATCCGCACATCCGCATCTCATAACCCCAATGGGTGTAATACATAAAGCCAAGGATCAAAACCGCGGTGACAACCGAAAAGAAAATACTGATATCAAGCTTGGATGGTTTGAATATTTGAAGCAATCGATACTGTTCGGCAATCTTCGACGTTGTGAGCAGAGCGCTCTCGGGGTCATCCAGCGGTCCGGTTATAAAAAAGTTGACGATGAGAACGACCGCTCCGGAAATTAAGAATGAGGAGATTAGAAGATCGGTGCCCCACTTCATTTTGAAGTAGCCTGAGAGTCCTGCCAGAATAGCACCTGTGAGCATACCGGCGACTATCGCCATAACACCGCCGAGTAAGCCATTGAAATTTGGTAGCGCGAGACAGACAACAGTTGTTATTAAAGCGCCGGCATAAATCTGCCCTTCTCCGCCGAGATTGAAAACTGACGACTTGAACGCCACTGCAATCCCCAAACCAGTAAAAACAAGCGGGATAGCCGAGTTCAGCATATTGCCGAGATAATATTTATTCGCAAAAGGACCCAAAAAAAAGTAATAAATAGTCGTTCCAGGCTGCCGGCTTAATACAAATATGAGAACGATAGCGAGTATGATGGAAGCACCAATCGTTATCCCGAGACCCGTAGCCGTTATCATTAATTCGTTGAATCGCCGCTTATGCTTCATTGTTTTCAGGCTCCTCGTCTTCAGCTGCCGAGAAATTATCACGGAGACCCAGCATATACTCACCGATGAGCTCTTTTGTAAGCTCTCCGTTATTAGCGAACTTACCTACAACCCGTCCCCGATACATCACCACGATTACATCTGCGAGACCGAGTATCTCATCGAGATTGCTTGAAATAAGTAATATTGCTACACGGTTTTTTCTGCATTCCAGCATCTTCTGATAGATGAACTCTGCCGAAGATACATCGAGCCCCCATGTAGGCTCTGAGAACATAATGAAATCTGACAGAGCCGCCAGTTCGCGTGACAAAATGACCTTTTGGATATTGCCGCCTGAAAGAGTACCTATCGGA
>JABGPX010000810.1 GCA_018644745.1 Spirochaetales bacterium | reverse complement strand
AGCCCAGGAATTTATAATGATGATGAACGGTTTTGATACGAATTTCGACGAGGATAACGAGGTGTACGCTGTCAATTCTATAGCTAATTATTACATGAATGATCCAATTCCGGTTCGGCTTGATCAACCGGTCAGGATTTTCCTGGTGAATATACTTGAGTTTGATGAGACAAATTCATTTCACCTGCATGCGAATTTTTTTCACGAATATAGAACCGGAACAAGCGTGGAACCGGACACCTTCACCGATACAGTGATTTTCGGTCAGGCGGAGCGCTCCATTCTCGAAGTGCAATTTCAGCATGAGGGACGATACATGTTTCACGCCCATAAAACCGAGTTCGCGGAATTGGGATGGATGGGTCTGTTCGAAGTCATTAAATAAGGAGCGGAATAATGGGTAAGATATTATTGGGAATAATTCCTCTGGCGGTTCTTGCCGTGTTCATTGTGTTATTCGTGAGTTTCTGGTCTCCCGGTATAGCGGGGGAGAGCCCGCCTGTCGAAGAATTAGCGATACAGAGAGTACGGTTCTCAGAAGGAATAATAGAGGTCTTCGTTATTAATGACGGACCCGATCCGGTGACGATTGCGCAGGTGCTGGTAAACGGCTCGTATTGGGCATTTGAGCTCGGTGGTTCCGGTACCCTCAACCGGTTGGCGAAGGATGTTGTAACTATTTCATACCCATGGCTCGAAGGCGACGATCAGCATATAACTCTGGTTACCTCAAATGGTGTGACGATCGGGACCACGGTTTCCGCCGCTGTGGTGAGCCCGCGCCCGACATGGCGATTCGCCGGCTCTCTTGGTCTGATAGGATTTCTTATCGGTGTGGTTCCGGTGTTTCTAGGTCTGCTCTGGTTTCCGTTTATGCGGAAAATAGAGGAATCCTGGTATGGATTTTTTCTCGCTCTAACGGTTGGCTTGCTTGTGTTCCTGGGAGTCGATACGCTGGAGGAGGCTTTCGAGGCATCCCGCAACGTACCAGGCTCGTATAACGGCCTCGGAGTTCTGACGATTGGCTTTTTCGCCGCTCTACTTTTGCTTTTCTATATCGGGCGTCGCCGTATTTCGGAGGGTGATTCTAATCGGTCAAACAGGTTGCTTGCCTTTGGCATCTCGTTTGGTATCGGTGTGCATAATCTGGGGGAGGGATTGGCCGTGGGAAGTGCGTACGCCCTTGGTAATGTTTCTCTCGGCGGGCTTTTAGTGGTGGGATTTATGATTCATAATATCACCGAAGGTATCCCAATTATCGCGCCGCTTTCGAGGAAGCGGGAAGGCCCCGCCCCTGTTGCCTACATTGGACTTCTGGGCCTTATCGCCGGTGTTCCTGCTATTGCCGGTACCTGGATCGGCGGGTTTGCATACTCACCATTCTGGGCGGTTTTGTTTCTCGGCATCGGGGCCGGAGCAATTTTCCAAGTTGTGGCGGTAATTCTCTCGGGAATGATCAAATCAAAAGCCGGTGGAGTTTTCGATCTATACCACATAGCCGGATTCCTGACCGGGCTGGCTGTGATGTACGGAACCGGTCTGCTGGTTACCGCGTAAGCCTAAACGGGATTTCGCTTTACATCGACATGAACGAATATCTTGGCGGCGGCGGTGATTCCTACCGTCGTCGCTGTTTTACTTTCACTCATTAAAACAACGACGGTGCCCGATGCGTCGTCGCGATTTATTATGGAGATGAAAGCCCCGGGAACCAGCCCGGATTTTTCTACAAATTTTAGGAACTCTTCGTTTTCGTTGCCAATTCTCTGCACGTGGGCGATGTCTCCGGAACGACATTCAGAGAGAAGGCATTCATCTACGAATTGGAGCCTGCCTTCCTCCGTGGGAATGGGATTCCCATGGGGATCGACCGTCGGGAAGCCGAGAATTTCGGCCATGCGGTCAGCCACTTTTTCCGATATGGCGTGCTCGAGAATCTCGGCTTCGCCATGTACTTCGGACCAGTCAAAATGGAGAATTTCAACGAGGAACGATTCAACCAATCGGTGCTTACGCAATATCTGGAGCGCCATCATGTTTCCCCGCTCCGTAAGATAACTTCCGACCCGCGGTTTATACTCCACTAATCCCTGTTTTGCCAGGCTCTTTATCATCGCCGTCGCGGTTCCCGCCGCAACTCCCATAGATAAGGTAAGGCGGCTCATCGGCACAAAGGATTCAGCCAAGAGCTGCTGTTCCTGGTAGAGCTTTTTTATGTAATTTTCGACCGTACTGGTTGCTCCCGCCATCTGCACTGATTATAACTAATAGTAGAAGCAATATCGAGGCGTTCAATGAGTTGTTTGTAGGTATCCCGAACATAACGGAGGAACAAATGAATTATGCAATAGCGTGCGATCTTGAAGGAATAGCGGGGGTGGTCGGTTTTCCGAATGAAGGCCTCGGTACTTCGAAGCAATATGATTTTGCCAAGAAACAGGCTGTACGAGAGATAAACGCGGCAGCGAACGCACTCTTCGATAACGGCGCCGACAAGGTGTATGTGTGGGACAATCACAATGGAAGCTTGAATCTCGATTACCTCGAACTGGACAAGCGGATTGATATCGTCGCCGGAGTGGGCGCAAAGCACCGGTGGCCCGGTCTGTATGACAAGGATATTTCCGCGGTGCTGCTGCTTGGATACCACCCGATGGCAGATACTTACGCAGGGATACTATCTCACACCTGCAGTTCTTCTTCCTATCAATATGTACAGATGAACGGAAGAAGTGTAGGGGAGATTGATATTGACGCTGCTTCAGCCGGCCGGCTTCTCAAAGCGCCGGTGATTTTCGTAGCCAGTGATAATAAGGCCATCGTTCAGGCGAAAGAGATTCTCCCCTGGATAAAATCGGTTGAAACAAAAGAGGCAATTGGCAGAAACTTGGCTGTACTAAAGCATCCCCTTAGAGTTGTTGATGAAATCTATGAAACAGTCAAAGACGCTGTCGCTAATCTCAGCGATATGCAGCTTTATACTATTGAAGATCCGGTCAATGTAGAAATACGTTTTCTGCGGCTTGAGGACGCGGAAAAAGTGTATAAGAGCAAGACTAAGGATGTAGAGCTTGTCGATGCATTTACGGTTCGATTTACCGCCGCGAGTTTCCTGGAGCTGTACTGATCTTTGATATATGTCGAGTCGCTATGCGGATGTAGATACCAGCCAATAAATCTTAATCAGTAGAAGTAAAAACTTCGGCACACTGTTCGATCAGATTGGATACCAGAAAAATGGGTTTATCCTCGGTGGCGACAATAATCTTAACCACTGATGCCCAAGATTCCTGACTAGGCATGAGACTCGCCAACTCATTGCTTGCGCTTTCGATGAATGCCATATTAAGCGTATTTCCCGGCCGTGAATGGAAGTACCCGATATAGAGGATATCCAATTCTACAAGCTCGTGAAAAAAGTGAGTGCCTAAGGACAGATCCGGGACGAGACCGTCGTGCATGATGTCCATTTCACATACCGCTTTCACAGACCCAATTGCCGTAGGTGATATCGGCACGCCAAGTGACGGCATGCTTGTACCCCACCTTCCGGGGCCAATCAGCATTGTATTTTCCTGATTCTCATCTCCCATCAGCTTTGCGAGGGTGCCGATAAGATCGGCGACTTGATATCGCTGTTGCTCGGGAAGCTCACTGTATGCGCTCGGGGAAACATACACG
>JABGPX010000194.1 GCA_018644745.1 Spirochaetales bacterium | reverse complement strand
TTGGCTCAAGCAGGCACCGGAGGAGATCCCATTATCTTTATTGGCCAAAACGAGCCAATGTTATGGGCACCCAATGGTTATCGTTTTGACGAAGGTATCATAGGCAACGTCGCAGAAAGCTACGCTGTAAACAGTAATAATACCGAGTTCACTCTTTTCTTGCGTGAGGGACTCCGCTGGTCAGACGGGGTTGAGGTAACCACCGAGGATGTAGCATTTGCGTACGAGCTCCACCTTAACGAAGAACTTACCCCAAGTTTTCCAAGCTGGCTAAAGACCGGCGGTGTTGCCACAGGTGATCCAGCGGTTTTTGAGGTTATTGACGATTACACGTTTAAAATAAAATTCACCAAGCCTTACGGCGGATTCATGGCGCGGTTGATTGTTGCCGGTTGGTCAGGTCACTCGGCATTTCTCGTACCTTCACACTACGCCAAGCAGTTTCATATCGATTACACCACAGAAGAAGCTATCGCAGAAATGATGGCAGACTCTTCGATAGACGGCACCGTTGAAGAGGGGTGGTATAGACTGTTTAACGACCGTATAGACCACAATAGCTGGGACTGGAAAGTAACAGCCGACGTAGCTATTGGCATGCCCGTTCTAACTCCCTGGATGATGGTCAACGCCACCGAGGATGTGTGGACCTATGAACGCAACCCCTACTACTTTAAGGTAGATGAAAAAGGACGCCAACTTCCCTACATAGATAAATTACAGGCTCGTTATGCACCTGATAAAGAAGTTTTGACCATGAACGCTCTGTTGGGTGAATATGACTTCCTCGGAGAAAGAGCGTCGTTGAAGAGTCTCTCGTTGTTTAAAGAAAAAGAGAAAAACGAAGGGAAAATACAGGTGCTGGTCAGCCAGTTCCACGTAGCTTCCGATGTTCTTTATTTGAACCACAACTATCCCGATCCTGCCTGGCAGGATGCTATGGGCAACCTAGATTTCCGCAAAGCTCTGGTATATGCCATAGATTACGAAGAGATTCTGGAGACCTTTTTCCTCGGATTTGGTCGGGTACCACAGATGATTCCGGCAAAATACGACCCCGATGAAAGTAACCGTCTCCTAGACGAAATCGGAATGGATAAACGCGACAGCGAAGGATTTCGTCTCGGCAGCGACGGCAAACGTTTTACTATTCCAATCTCAGCGGCCGCTATGACTGAGGAGATGCTCGAGGTCACGCAGCTGGCCACCGAGTATCTCAATGATGTTGGTGTCCACACAACCTTCAAGCAGGAAGACTGGTCCTTGATCAGTCAGAGGGCAAATGCCAACGAGCAACAAGCATGTGTATTGTGGCTCGCGGAGAACATGTGGGATTCCGGCGGTTGGGACGACTATCTTCCCGGCAATCTTTCCTCTCCTGGCTGGAGAACGTATATGAATACCAGCCCCGATGCCGAGGGAGCAATTGAGCCGCCGCAGGAGCTCAAAGACCTGTATGCACTCAAAGCCGATTTCTCTAATGCATTGCTCGGATCTACGGAAAGTGCCGCTATAATGAAAAAGATCCGTAAAAATGTCTACGATAATATCTGGTACATACCCTTGATTGAGCGCAATTATATTCCTACCTTCTGGTCGGCTAACATGCGTAACGTGCCTGTTGGGGGCAAGTACGACGATCATCAAATTATAGTTGATTACACCATGGAAACCTGGTTCTTCGACTAAGAAAAACTATATGCGCGCGTATGTATGTACGTGCGCGCGCGTATAAATTCGCTTGAACATCAGCCCACCAAATGGTGGGCTGATATGTCTAGCATGGCCGTCGGCGGCATAGATAACGTCTATCAAACTACATATGCGCGTTTATGGGATAAAAAACATGCACGAGCATATATAATTTGGTAGTTGCTATGGATAGAATCTTAGGCCTGCGATTAGAGGGAAAAAGATATGCGCGCTTACATAATTAAACGGTTGCTCATGATCATCCCGTTTATTTTTCTACTGACTGTTGTAACTTTTGTTATCATCCAACTGCCTCCCGGTGACTTCCTCACGACCCAGATCGAGGCGATGAGGCAACAAGGGCTCGATATACAGGACGAACAGATAGCGATATTAAAGAGACAGTACGGTCTTGATAGATCCATGTACGCCCAGTATTTCATCTGGATCAGAAATATCATCACCCGTTGGGATTTTGGTCGTTCATTCAGTTATAATAGACCGGTAACCGAAATTATTAAAAGCGCTCTTCCGATGACAATATTTATCTCATCCCTTTCAACAGTAGTGGTATTTTTATTCGCTATACCTCTGGGCATTGTCGCTGCAAAACACCAACGCACTTTTATTGATTATTTCCTGGCGGTAGTCTCATTTATTGGGTTGTCGATTCCCGCATTTTTACTCGCCCTGGTATTGCTCTGGTCTTTCTATTCGTGGTTTGGCTGGAATCTCATCGGCCTGCAGTCGTCAGAGTTTGTCGGCCAGCCGGTTTCGCTAGGCAAGATGCTCGATTTTATCTGGCACCTGTGGTTGCCGGTTTTGCTGATTGGTCTCTCCGGCGTTGGGGGATTGCTACGGGTTATGCGCGGTAATCTTCTTGACGAAATGCGTAAGCCATATGTTACCACCGCCCGTTCAAAAGGAATTCCAGAGAAAAAACTTATCTGGCAGTACCCGACCCGAATAGCTCTCAATCCTGTCATCAGTACTATCGGCTGGATTTTACCCGGTATTGTTGGTGGCGAGGTATTAGTCTCTATTGTATTTAATCTGCATACCACCGGTCCCATTTTACTTAGGGCGGTGCAGAGCCAGGATATGTATCTCGCAGGTTCAATAACAATGCTGTTAAGTTTGTTAATTGTCGTCGGTACATTGATATCCGATATACTGCTCGCCGCTGTCGATCCGCGGATCCGCCTGGGAATGGAGGGGAGTCAATAATGAAAATGATCTCCAAACACAAATCCTCTTCTACTAAAGACGAGGCGCGAGAAATAGAAAAAAAACAGATAGCGGAGAGGATGTACACCGCGTCCCAGGCACAATTGATCTTTTGGCGTTTTCGCAAGCATCGTCTGGCTATTGTCGCTCTAGTCGTTCTCGTGCTGCTTTATTTAGGTGCAATTTTCGCCGGATTTGCCACTCCGTACAAACTGGATACAAGATTCAAGAATTACAAAGATGCTCAGCCCTCGACTTTGCATTGGCGTCATAAAGGCGAATTTATCGGACCATTTGTATATGGCATCGAGCAGACAACGGATATAGAAACCTTTCGAAGAACATTTGTTGAAGATGAGGAGACACCTTACCGCATATACTTTTTTGCCAGAGGTGATGAGTACAAGTTTTGGGGATTGTTTCCGACGAAAATACATCTTTTCGCCGTCGAAAATCCAGAGATACCTCTCTTTCTATTCGGCTCTGACAGTCTGGGCCGTGATATATTTTCTCGTGTCATCCACGGATCCCGGGTCTCCCTAACCATTGGGCTGATAGGTGTTTTTATCAGCTTTTTTGCAGGAATTTTCATTGGTGGCCTTTCAGGATTTCTAGGAGGGACGGTCGATAATATCATTCAGCGCATAATCGAATTTATCCTCTCATTGCCGCAGATACCCTTGTGGATGGCTCTGGCAGCCGCCATGCCTCGCGATTGGCCGGCGATAAAAAGCTACTTTTTCATAACCATTATTCTTTCAATTGTCG
>JABGPX010000673.1 GCA_018644745.1 Spirochaetales bacterium | reverse complement strand
GGTAAGTATTGATCCAATTATCACTTACTCGTCTTTCACTGTACTCAAACCTACCGGAGTAAATTTCGCGCTCATTTTCTACAGCCTTCCTGATGTAGCGCAGACCTTGGAGTATTTCTTTACAGAAACCTTGCATAAGGAAGCGGCAATTCCGACTCCAGACGCAAAGAAAGCCTCTAAATATGTCACAGAAGCCTTAGAAAAATTTGGAATCTGGTAAATCTGGCCCAAAAAGACTTCTGCGGCCCATAAAAGAGCCCCCCCGAAGCATCTGCTCCAGGGGGTTATTTTTTTTTGCGTTTTTACTTTAGAGGCTCTCTACTTCTTTTCATTTTCCGCAAGATTGATTTGCGCGACCGCCAACAGCGCGATAGGAACGCTGTACGAGGAACAAGAGACGTAGTTCAAGCCTACTTCCATGCAGAACTTTATATTTTCAGGTATCGCGCCGTGCTCTCCGCATAAACCGGTTTTGATCTCCGGACGGGTCATCCGGCCTCTGCGGACTGCGGTAGCGACCAGTTCCTTCACGCTGCTGTCCAGGTTCATAAACGGATTGCCCGCAATGATGTCAAACAGCGTATAGTCCGGCATGAAAGACGTGTAATCGTCCCGTGACAAACCTAAGGTGGTCTGAGTAAGGTCGTTTGTACCGAATGAGAAAAACTCCGCGTAACGGGCGATTTCTCCGGCACTGAGTGCCGCTGTCGGGAGTTCAATCATCGTGCCTACCCGGTAATTAATCGGTGATATTTTGCTTGCACTTGTAGACTTTTTTGCACCTTTTGCGCCAGCCTTCATATTTACGCGCAAATTCCTCTCGATTTCGGTAAGCCCAATATACGTATCACCCTCAATCTTTTTCCCATAAACAATAAGCTTTAGCTCATCTTCGTTCATGATAAGAGGAATCATAATCTCCGGCTGAACGTCGACGCCCTCAGCTTGAAGCTGATATGCCGCTTCAAAAATGGCCTCGATCTGCATTTCGTAGATTTCGGGATGAGATACTGCAATACGACATCCCCGATGGCCAAGCATCGGGTTGAACTCTTTCAGAGTTTCACAAATCGCATCTATTTCCTTAACAGTAACCTTTCCTGCTTTCTTTCCGGCGTTAAGGTACTCAACAAAACCTTTGGTTTCTTCAGCATTGTGCGGCAGGAACTCATGCAAAGGTGCGTCGAGAAGCCGTATGGTTACCGGCTTGCCGGCCATTACCTTGAGAATATTGTAGAAATCTTTTTTCTGCATACCCTTGAGCTTTTTCAATGAAGAGGTGCGCTTTGCCGATGTGTCTGATACTATCATTTCTCGAAATACGTTTATCCTGTTTTCATCAAAGAACATATGCTCGGTTCTGCAGAGTCCAATACCGGCGGCACCAAACTTTAGGGCGAGTCCAGCATCTTTCGGTTTATCGGCATTCGCTCGAACACCAAAATCACGAACCTGTTTTTTTACAATATCTATAAAATCGAGAAGTCCCGATTCCTTTGGATCCGGTTCAATAAGCCCTGCGATTCCGAGATATATAACAGGATCACCGTATTGGGGAACGCTCATCGAGATAAAATCGCCTTCCTTCAGCGATACCCCCCCCATAATAGCCTTGTTTCCGCTTATTTTAAGGTCCATCTTTACCAGTGAAACTTTACCGTACTGCCGCGCTACAACAGAGGCGTGAGCCGCGTAGCCGCCTTCCGCGGAAAGGACACCGGTCGCGACTTCAATAGCTTTGACGTCTTCTGCAAAGGTCGACGGCATACAGAGAATACATCTAGTATCCTGTCCGTTCTGCTGGGCAATTTTATAGGCGTCAATAAGCCCATCCGCGGTGAAGTATATCCTTCCAATGGCGGCACCCGGAGCACCGGAAATTCCACCCTCGAGGCTCTTAAGATTCTTAACGGAGGTTTCGTCAATAATCGGATGAAGAATCTCATTGAGCTGGCCTGGCTTTATGGCGTTAATAACATATTTATCGTTGATAATTTTCCGGCTATTAAGGTCCAACAGAGTTTTGATATCCGCTTGAGTTGATTTACCCATTACGGGCCGCTGATCAATCAACCATACCTTGTTTTTCTCGATGCTAAAACGAATCGAACGAATCTCTTTAAAATGATCTTCTACGATCCGAGCTGTTTTCTGAAGATCCTTGAGATATTTGGCATCCAATTTGTTGATTTCTTTTCCAGAAGAGCCTAATTCATTGAATGCATTCTGGTAGAAAAAACCATCAAGTCTGTTCTCTCCGGTTACAATATTCCGCGTATAGAACCCGCCAAACCCGGAATCCTTTCCATAATTTCCGTAGACCATGGGCTGTATAATCAGCGCCGCATCATCTTCGTTCATTTCATCGAGCTTGAGCATTCTGCTTATCTGCTTCAAAGAAATTTCCAACTGGCTGTATGAGTCCTTGAAAAAATCCTTTTCAAGAAAAGGTTTATACTTGTCGATTGCCCGGGCATATTCTTTTGCGGACATGTCCTTATCAATTTCTTTGCTTATGCTTTCCAGTAATTTTGTTACTTCAAGCGCATCTTTCGCGCGCCCTTCTAGCTCCGCGAGTTTTGCTTCGATTTCGAAATAACCCTTGATCAGGAACAGAATCTCATGATATCCGAACTCTTCGCCAACAAACTTGATAAATCCGGGAATGGTTTCTTCGGTTAAGCCGTAGTTGTGCAGGAAGGGATAGTGAACAATCGCCAGACTCGGGCTTATAACTATCTTCAGGAGCATTGGATTTTCAGAATCACCGAAAATTTTGCCGACATCCGCTTCAATTTTTTCAAGATTTGTTTTAAGAAAAGGCTTTAGATCAACATCGTCGAGATAGGCGGCGACCTCGGAATCGATAATGAAACCGGGCAAAATCGGAAGATCAAGAGCAGCAAACTCCATATACTCTTTGCCGCGCAGTCCAATTCTCTCGAGCACCTCTTCGTTATTTGTATGTACAGTTTTGCTAAACAGGTGAAGGTTATTTTTCATAGCGTCGTGCCCCTTTCAATGTTTTTATGCGAATCCATAGATTTTAAAAAAGTTTAAGAACGGTGTTTACAGGGAATTTCAGAAAAGCTTCGAATTGATGGCTTGCGCCCTGACGCAGATATCTCTGTAATTTTGCCACACCGGCTATCTCAGTGCCGAGTATCGCAAAAAGAATTGAACTTCCGTGCTTTACTTTTCCCCATTTGAATAAGGTATTAAGATCATGGATCTTTTCACCTTCGTAAAAGACATTGACTTCGCAGCCCGGGTATTTTAGTTCATAGCTCTCAATTACTTTTTTCCAAGCTTCTACATTCCCGTTGTGAAATAACTCATTTGTAACCGGAACCGAGTACATCGGAGTCATTTTCCTCGCGCCGCCGGGAGCAGCAGGTGCCGCGGGCTTGCGAGGAGCCGCAGCTGGTGCGGCCGCTTGTTCCGCATCGCCTTCATCTGCTACAGGTGAGGATCCTCCGGATGAAGCGCTAATTTCAGTCCTTTTCGACCTGGGACGATCCGGTGCAGTTCTCGCGGAAGACTTCGAGGCAGTTTCCTCCTCGTAGTCATCCTCATCGTCTTCGATTACAAAGGGTTTGAAACCAAATTTTCCTTTCAGGATAACATCCGGAACTTTGGTTTTTTTTCCCTCGAACAGGGAAATACATGTTTTTATAGCTGCCTGGGCCAC
>JABGPX010000245.1 GCA_018644745.1 Spirochaetales bacterium | reverse complement strand
GGTGGCAGTTCCCCAATCTACGGTTGCCAGCCCTCCTGCGTTGCAATGAGTATTCAGGCGCATACCTTCTTTAATCAACTCCGCTCCGAGCTCGCCGATCCTCAAACAAGCCTTTTCATATGCTTCCGCGAGAGCCCGTGCACAATCGAGACCGGACCTTCCCTCGGAAACCGCTTTAGTCACAGCATCAATACCATAGAAAAGGTCCTGCGCGGTCGGCCGGGTGGCTCTCAATATGACTGCCGCTTCTTCAATATTTTCATCGCCCATTTCGGCCAAGGCCATCCCATATGCAGCGGTCGCGCCAATCGCCGGAGCGCCGCGAACAATCATTATCCGTATAGCTTCAGCCACATCGCGAAAATCGTCGAAAGAAAGAATTTCAAAACGAAACGGCAGCAGCGGTTGGTTTATCAGCTGGAGTTTGCCGTTTTCGAACCAAACTGTTTTAAAGTGTTTTCCATGTATCCGCATGCATTCACCTTATCATCGGGATTATTTTCAATAGCAGAGTTTTAACCTTTTCCGCGTTATGCGAGAATGTCTCAAGGACCGCTTCCCAGGTAACCGGCTCTTCATCTTCTTTCCAGCAATCATAGTCGGTACTCATCGCAACTGCGGCGTAAGGAATCCCTGCTTCGTTGGCGAGGGCACATTCCGGCGCTATAGACATATTTATCACGTCCGCCCCCCAGGCCCGAAACATATGAGATTCAGCCCGGGTAGAAAATCGCGGGCCTTCAATCGTAACAACGGTAGCCTGCTTATGAAAAGGATACTCGAGATTGCCGCATGCCTGAATCAGCAATTCTCGAAGCTCCGTCGAAAACGGGTTGGCCATCGAGACATGCAGCGGTCGGTGTGGTTCAAATTGATCATAAAAGGTGTTTTGCCGATGCCTAGTAAAATCTATAAATTGATCAAGAATCGCAAGGTCGCCCCGTCCAATCTCTTTACGCAGCGACCCGACGGCGGTGGTTGCGACAATATGAGTGCAGCCCTGATCCGCAAGAGCTTGAATATTCGCGCGGTAGTTCACCTGTGAAGGAGGGATAGTATGTTCTCTCCCGTGTCTTGCGAGCAGAAATACACCCGCACCATCAATAGTCCCATGGCGGAGAGGTGCTGATGCCTCGCCATAGGAAGTGATAGCTTCAACATCCATCGAGTCCTTCAGGATATCCGGATCATCGAGTCCGCTTCCGCCTATTATTCCAATAATCGCCATCCGATCTCCCTGCTCAAAATTGGTATAAATCAGTATAGGAGCAGAAAGATACCGGAGCAAGCGGTCGACTGATGAGAACTACGACGAAATAGTTACCGCTTCGGATCCACATAAAGCGGGAGGTACAAGATTTGTCTTCTTCTGCATCAGGCGAAGAGCAAAAAAGAGCATGAATAACGCCGCGCTCCAATTCACTACCGACAAACCCCACCAGATACCATTAACGCCGAGGCCGAATGTAACGGTAAATAGAGGGAAAAGAACCAGCGGCGCGGGAACCTGCCGGTAAAGACCAACCCACATAATCATGGCCGGTTTTTTCATCCCCTGGAGCAGCGAATTTGATTGATGCAGAACCACATAGCTGTAAAAGGTTATTGCTTCTATATATATATATATGCGATGCCTATTTTGATTACATCAGGTTCGGTTGTAAACACACGTATGAGCGGCCTCGCGAAGATAATTAAGGGAGTCAGCATGCCGATCATGATAAACACACCGTAAAGTAGGGCGGTATTAAAGGCCCCCCGAACTCTATCCACCCTGCCGGCTCCATTATTTTGCCCTGCTATAGTAGCAAGTGCAACATTCAAGCCGATTGTCGGTATAAGAGCAACCTGCTCAATCCGAATCGCCGCACCGTATGCTGCAACCGCGTTTGTCCCGTATTTGGCAACAAAGTAGGTAATGACGAATGTGCCAAGGGCCATGGTCATCATACTCAAGGCAGACGGCGCAGCCTGAGCGGTAATTTCACCATACACCTTCCAGTTCGGTAGAAAATCCCTGGCTTTTACACCTGCAAGAATTTTCTCCCTTTTAACTCTATGGACAAGATAAGCAAAACTCGCTATCTGAATCAAAATTGTGGCAAGGGCAATTCCAGACTCATACATCGCCGGTATTATCGTAACGCCGCCGATCTTCAATCCATAAAGAAATAGCGGATCGAGACCGATGTTAAGCAGGAAGCCGACGATAAGTACGTTCCGGAAGCTCTTCGTGTCACCCCGCGCTGTAAGGCCGGCATTTATCGTATAGTTGAGGACAAAGAAGATACTGCCAGCCACAAGGACCCGGGCATACCTCAGCGCAGAGCCGAGAGTAGCCTCGGTCGCTCCGATCAGACGAAAAATCGGCGGGAGCAGCGTGAATACAATCGCCGCCGCAACCACCGAAACTATAAGCGCGTATGACAGGGCTTGAGTTTGGTATCGTTTCGCATTTTTTTCATTCTTCGCGCCAAGAGCATTGGCAATAAGCGCCCCCGCGCCGGATGAGATACCCATCCCCACGGACAAGAGTATAAGAAATACAGGAAAGGAGAGCGAAAGAGCCGCGAGCCCGTCGGTAGAGATTCGGCCTCCGTAAAAAGTATCGACGAGATTGTACATTGTATTGAAAAAGTAACCGACGCTGGCCGGAACAGCGATTCTTACCAGCAGCTTTGGTATTGGATCAGCGGTGATATTCATGGGGGGCGATTTAACCACATGAACCTCCTATTTATTCTTACAATTATAGTAGTATTTAGTATCCAAATCCACTTTTCCCCTTGTTGACTTATTAAGTCTACATTATTAGGTTTGGGCATTATGAAAATTAGAAACAGACCAATAAAATTTTAATAAAAATGTTCGTACTCACGGCTCTGGCTATTATAGCCACGGCAGCGTTAATTTCCTGTGGGCAAACAGAGGGGGCGGAAGACGCCTCTGCCGCTATGCCCACGTCAAACCTGCATGCAATTCTTGAAAGGGGCACAATTCGGGTAGGCACAACCGGCGACATCAAGCTTTTGAGCTTCAAAGACGGAGATACCGGCAATTATCAGGGACACGACGTTGAGCTTGTACAGAAACTCGCTGCGGATATGGGTGTTGAAGTTGAATGGGCAGCAGCCGATTGGAAAACTCTGAAAAGCGGTATCACCGAGGGTAAATATGACATGGTCACCGGAGTTTCAATCGATATTGGCCGCGGTGAAACCGCGGGATATACTCTTCCTATAATCCAGGCAGGTACTATTCCTATCGCGTTAAAGAAAAACATAGCCCAATTCAAAAGTTGGGAAGACATCAACCAGGAAGGTGTCACCGTCGCAGTAGCTCGAGGAACCGCCTTTGAAGACCAGGCAAACGAACTGTTGAGCAAGGCGGTCATCAAAGCAGTTGAAGCTCCCGTCCGGGAATACCAAGATGTACTCGCAGGAAGATCTCTGGTGTCGCTAATGAGTACCTTCGAAGCTTCATCGTTAGTAAGGACTTACAATGAGCTTGCTATCGTGCCGGTAGATGCGCCTGTTTTTCAGAACGGCGTAGGAATACTCACCACTCAAACCGACCAGGAACTTATCAATTACCTCAATGATTGGATAACCATGCATCAAAATAATGGATTCCTCGATGAGCTTCGAAACAAGTGGCTTACGGGTCTGGATTTCTAATACAATGAATTGCAGCCGG